>SLKJ01000134.1 GCA_007134675.1 Bacteroidales bacterium | reverse complement strand
TTGTTGCCAACGGAGGCTCGGGTGTTCATGTAGCAACTCTGGATGGGGAAGATGGCATTCATTCACTTGGCAGGTTCATGTTTGAGTATGGATCTTCGGCTAACTTCATAGAGGCCCGTGATAACAAGGTTTTTGTAGCTACAGGCAAAGGGGGGCTGAAGATACTGGAACTGGTGGAGCTTGAGCAGACCGAGCCTTGTGAAACGCTATGGGACAGGATAGTAGAACTTTTCCCCGAAAGGGAAAATATTCATAAGAAGGATCATCCTGCCCATGAACTGTCTTTTGATGGCCTGCCCGGCACCATCGAGATGCTGGAAGACGGGCCTGTATATATTACCTTTATTCACAATGGAGCCGGATGGCATAACCGTTTCGGATATTACACATATCATAAGGATAGTGTTCCTGATACTCCCGTAGACCTGGATAAGCACATTATCTACCCTTATGTAAACAAAAACAGTAATGGTGAGCCAAGGATGCAGGGTGAGAGGGTACGGCTTGGGGCAGACGGAAAGATTTTTCCGGCGGGTACCATTATAGGCTTCTATATCATTGCCGATGGATGGGATCCGGTCCAGAACAAGGAGAGGGAGCCCCGCCATACTGTTTACACTACTCCTGAGTTTAATACGGGTGGTGTGCGGAAACATGTTCTGTTTCTGGAGGAGAGCTGCATGAATATAGTGCTTGGTTTCGAAGATATGCTGGAGGGAAGTGATGAGGATTTCAATGATATTATCTTCACAATTTCCAACGGAGATGATATCTGGGGTAATGAACAAAATCAGTTTATTGATAAAGAGGGTATTCCTGTAAAATAGTTTCAGGGGTTATTAAACATATGCCGATCCCTTCGTGGTAACGGGTAATGCGTTCTAAGATTTCAGGGGCTGTCTCCATATTTGGAGATGGCCTTTGGCATTAAATATGAAAACTACTGTTATTTTTGCCTGCAAAACAAAAACTATGACAGAACTGGAAAAATACCGGGATCATATTGACCGGATCGACAAAGAACTGATAGATCTGCTTGCCGGAAGGTTTGGTTATTCAGCCCGGATAGGAAGGATAAAAAAGGAAATGGGGATTTCCATAATTCAATCGGGGAGGTGGGAAGATGTAATGGCATCAAGAAAGGAGTATGCAATAAAGGCCGGATTATCGGAAAAGTTTACCGATGATTTACTTCAGCTTGTTCACCGTGAATCGATCCGGATACAGAAATTAATTACCCGCGGTTAGGGTCTCTTTTTTTGCCGGCTTTCAAAAACACTGATTTCGAATCTCTTCTCAGTTCTTCTTTATCATCGGCACCAGATTGACTATAACTGACAGGATAATATAGTAAATTATTATTGCTGGTATGGCTGTGAGTCCTGAATAAACCAGAATGAGGGCGGAAGGCATAAGAAAAGTGTACCTGATTTTATTGTCAGCGAACCTGAAATTTCTGAATTTGATGCTGAACATGCGCAATGGACTTATCATAAGTATTGAGAGGGTGATACTCATTAAAACCAGTACGCTGGAATTTATAATCAGATTCTGAATAAAAACGGATCCGGTTGCGACTGCTGTATATCCGACTGAAGCAATGAATATACCTGCAGCAGGCGAAGGCAGTCCCCTGAAAACATCACCTTCACCGATTGACAGGTTATACCTTGCAAGCCGTATGGCAGCAAAAACAACGGGGAAAAATGCGCTTGCAAGAATGACTGATTCTGCACCCGTAAGCAGAATAACACTGAAGGGAAGACCCTGGAAAAGTGCCGCACTTATAAGTTGAAAAAGAATAAAAGAGGGGGCAACACCAAAGCTCACGATATCGGCAAGTGAGTCCAGTTCCCTGCCCATTTCCGAGTAGGCATCGAGAATCCTTGCAGCCAGTCCGTCAACAAAATCAAATACTCCTGCCAGCATTACCATAAGTCCTGCTAACATGATATCCTGGAAACTCAGAAGAATGGCAATACATCCTGAGAGCAGGTTCAGGATGGTAATTATACTGGGAACGCTTTTTTTGATGGATTTTATGAGGCTGGTTGCCATTGGTTTGTTTGTTTTGCTGACCTACCGGCTAATTATCATGACAATAAATATTGCAAAAATAAGTTAAAATTGATAGTTTGCACTGAATTGGACTGATTTTAAATGAGAATACTGCCATGGCTCCTTAAACAATGCGATTAACAGAGAAATTAAATAATCTGGTTTTTTCCCTTATTCTGCTGACTCTTTTACCAATCAGTATGCTGTCGCAGTCCGCCAAGTATTCAAATGAATTTCTTAATGTGGGGGTCGGAGCAAGGTCGCTCGGTATGGGTAAAGCTTTTGTAGCCACTGCTGATGATATTACAGCGGCATACTGGAACCCTGCAGGGATAGTGCGGCTTGACGGCAGGCACCAGGCAGCACTGATGCATGCTCAGTATTTTGCAGGGATCGCAAAATTTGATTATCTGGGAGCAGGCACACAGATAGATGATCAGAGTGCCCTGGGGTTTTCCCTGTTGCGTTATGGGGTAGATGATATTCCTAATACAATTGACCTGATAGACAGGGACGGAAATATTGATTATGATCGTATAACCTCCTTTTCGGTGGCTGATTATGCGTTGTTGATCTCATACTCAAGGATATCCGGTATAGAAGGTCTTGATTTTGGGGGTAACCTGAAAATCATAAGGCGCGTGGTCGGTGATTTTGCCTCCGCATGGGGCTTTGGAGTTGACGCCGCAGCAAGGTACCGGCATGAGGATTGGTTCTTTGGAGCTGTTATACGCGATGCTTCGAGCACCTTCAATGTCTGGCAGTTTAATGAGGAAAATCTGATTATAGAAATTGCTGATTCAGTTTTAAACCGTCCTCCCGATAATTCACTCGAAGTAACCCTTCCCCGGTTATATCTCGGGGTTGCCAGAAATTTCGCAATCAATGAGAAGATATCCCTTCTGGCTGAAATTAATGCATCTGTTTCTTTTGAAGGACGCAGCGCTGCATTGTTAAGCAACCGGATAATAGGCACAGAACCTGTTATAGGGATGGAGGTCAATTACGGGGACCTTGTTTTTTTCCGGGCGGGACTTGGGAACCTGCAACGGGTTACCGAATTTGGAGGTAAAAAGCGATTAATTGCAGATCCTTCTGCAGGGATCGGGTTACATCTGGGTAATTTTTACCTTGATTATGCAATGAGCAATATTTCACCTAAAACAATATCTTTGTATTCCAATATTTTTTCCATAAGGTATGTTCTTGGCAGGGATTAACATGATTTACAGGGAGTAGTAGTATGAAGATTGCAATCGATTTTGACGGGACAATTGTTGAGGATGCCTATCCTGATATAGGAAAACCGATGTTATTTGCCTTTGAAACGATGAAGGAACTACAGAAGCAGAATCATCAGCTTATTTTATGGACATACCGCTCGGGGGAGGAGCTTGAGGATGCGGTTGAATTTTGCAGGGAAAACGGAATAGAGTTTTATGCTGTTAACCAGAGCTATCCTGAAGAGATCTTTGATCCCGGGAGCAGCAGAAAGATACACGCCCATATTTTCATAGACGACAGGAATATAGGAGGTTTTCCCGGATGGAGCCTGATCTGGCAGATGCTTAATGATGTTACTCCAGAGGGTCAGGACCTGTTTTTTGATAATCAGGGCGATATCAATCCCGGATTCTGGCAGAGAGTTTTCGGGAAAAAACGATGATTACTAAAATCCTTTCTGATATATTCTCCGAATCCACAGTTTAAGTCTGATTGGAAGAGCTGTAATCTAAAAATATTTAAACCATGCCGAACCCAAAGATGTTCAGAATTATTACTGCTTTAATACTTTTAACATCTCTGACAGGCTGTGCTGAGTCCGTCCGCCAAAAAGAAAGCGATCAGAAGGCTCCTCCGCCCAGTTCCGAAACTGTCTCAGCTCCTGTTCGTCTCTCTGGAGAGATCACCCGGCCTGCCGATGGTGATACTTTTACTGCAGGGGAGGATATCGTTATTGAGTTCACCTTGAATGAAGGTGCCTCAGAAGTAGTATCTGTGGATATGAAAATTGATGGCAGGGAGGCTCTGTTTTCAGGTGATGTTCCTGGTGAACTGGTCTGGAATTCAGGCGGGCAACCGGTTGGCCTCCGGCAACTGCGGGTACTCCTTACTTTTAGTGATAACACTACAGAAACATACCCTCTGGGAATTGTGCTGAGATCCGATATAGTTCCAACCCGTTACAGATACAGAATAGTAAACAGTTTCCCTCATGATATAAAGGCTTTTACACAGGGAATTGTTTTTCATGATGGATATTTTTACGAATCAACCGGTCAGTACGGACAATCAACCCTGAGAAAAGTTTATCCTGAAACCGGGGAAGTGCTTCGAAGCCTCAATCTGGACAGGGAGCTTTTCGGTGAGGGTTTGGCCGTGCATGACGGGAAACTTTACCAGCTTACCTGGAAATCAGGAGTAGGTTTTATATATGATATTGAAACATTCCGTTTACTTAGAAGGATCCATTATCCGACCGAAGGGTGGGGCCTCACAGGTGACGGGATTAATCTGTTGAAAAGTGACGGATCACATTATATATATGTACTCGAACCCCAGCATTTTACAGAGATCGATCGGTTTGAGGTATTTGACAATAAAGAAAAGGTTAAGGGACTTAACGAGCTTGAGTATATTGACGGAACTATCTATGCCAATGTTTTTGGTACTGACAAGATTGTGATGATAGAGCATGGATCAGGGAGGGTGACCGGAATAATAGATCTCACGGGATTGCTCGACCCTCGCTACCATCATCCAAACCTTGATGTACTCAATGGTATCGCTTATGACCATGAGAATGACCGTCTTTTTGTTACGGGTAAAAACTGGCCCAGAATGTTTGAGATAGAGCTGGTTCCGCAATAAACTGCCAGAGGAGGAATTAACGTGCAGGGAGAATGTCACTTTACAATATCAGGCTGATTTGCCTACAAGAACCCGGATGCTTCGGGGTATGATTTCAAAGCTGAAGGGGCTGTGACCAAGGGACTCCCCATCAGTTTCAAGGTGTATCGGCTTTTCTGAATCTATAAAGATGGATTTTCCCTTATAGGTATCAACCAACGGATGCCTGTTTATTGTGCCATTGTAGAGGCGCTTCAGATTGAGTATGATATCATGCTTTTTTATTTTGTTTATTACAGTGATGTCAAATAGTCCGTCATCGGCTATGGCATCGGGAAGCTGCATCATCCCTCCCCCGTTGTATTTGCATATACCTATGCTGATATTGAACACGGTGTTGTTTATTTCAATTTCGTCTATACTTATCCTTGTATTTGTATGATGGTATTTTAAAAGAGAGGTTATTATGCTCTTCAGGTAAGCCCATGGCCCTCCTTTGCCGGACTGTTTCATTTTATTGGTTTTGCTGACTACCAATGCATCAAAGCCTATACCTGCTATATTTACAAAATACCGTCTGTTCTGATCCAGCCCGCTGTAATACCTTACCACTCCTGCGTCCTGGATAAAACCGTGATTAAGTTTTATAGTTGAAATAGCTTCAGAATAATCATGTGGTATACTGAACATACGACCCCAGTCATTACCGGTTCCGACAGTTATCATACCAAGGGATACCTCCTGGGTAGGATAGCGTTTTTGAGTAAAGATTCCGTTCACAACCTCATTCATAGTTCCGTCGCCTCCGACTACAATAAGGTTTTTATATCCGCTTTCAATATGTGAAACGGAAATATCTATTGCATGTCCCGGAGCCTCAGTAAATAAAGCCTTGAATGAGATACCGGCACTCCTCAGGAGAGAGGATATCTCTTCCCAGTCTTTTTCACCTTTTCGTCTGCCGGCATTTGGATTGACGATGACCAGATGTGTGTTATTATTGTATGTTGTCATGATGTAGCTTAAGGATCACCTGCAAATTTTACATTACCAAACCTATACTTTTTTTATTTATTTCACAAGTTCTTATATATTGTCCTGCTGAATTAATAATGAATGAATCCGGTTGCCCTATTTATAAACAATTTTTTACCGCCTGTAAAAACTGAAATCCTGACAGTAGGTTGCAAATGAGTTATTTCCGGAGCAATTGTTAATAATCTGTTGAAAAACCCTGTTTTTTTGTTAAAAACTCACTTTTACCCTCAATGATCACTTATGTCATTTAAGTTGTAATTTTAATTCTTCTTAGGATTATTTTAATTATTATTGTGCTGAATTTTCGATAAAAAAAAATCTTCGATGGCCAAAGTTATTTCACTTGCCAACCAGAAAGGCGGAGTTGGAAAAACCACCACAGCGATTAATCTTGCCGCCAGCCTTGCAGTACTTGAACAAAGAGTTCTTTTAATAGATGCGGATCCGCAGGCAAACGCCACCTCAGGAATGGGATTCGACATACGCACCATAAAAACGAGTATTTATGAATGCCTTATAGATGAACTTGATCCCAACGGAATAATTCTTAATACTGAAGTTGAAAAGCTTGATCTTCTACCTTCACACATTGATCTTGTAGGTGCGGAGATTGAGATGACCAATCTTCCGAAAAGAGAAAAGATCCTTAAATCGGTCATTGCCAAAATTGATGATAAGTATGATTTCATTTTAACAGATTGTTCTCCGTCGCTCGGTCTGATAACTTTAAATGCATTGACTGCTTCTGATTCGGTACTAATACCCGTCCAGTGCGAATACTTTGCACTGGAAGGCCTTGGCAAGCTGCTAAATACTATTAAGATCGTACAGAACCGTCTTAATACCTGTCTCGAGATAGAGGGCTTCCTTCTTACCATGTATGATTCCAGGCTTCGCCTGTCAAATCAGGTTGTTGAGGAGGTCAGAAAGCATTTTCAGCAAATGGTTTTTGAAACCATTATTCAGAGAAACATTAAGCTCAGCGAGGCACCAAGTTTTGGAAAGCCTGTCCTGATGTACGATGTTAACTCAACAGGCGCAGTCAATTATCTTAATCTGGCCAGAGAACTTCTGCAGAATAATGATAAGACCCGCATAAGTAATGCTGAAAAATTCATTGAATAACTTAAATTAATCTAAAAAGAGTAAATAACCTGATGGCTGCAAAGAAAAATGCTTTGGGAAGGGGGCTGAGCGCATTGATTACTGATGATGAGCCCCGGAGAAATGACAATCCGGCCTGGCATGACGAGATAAGCCTTAGTCTTATTGAAACCAACCCCTTTCAGCCCAGAACAAGGTTTGAAGAGGAGTCCCTTCATGAACTTGCATTGTCAATGAAGGAGATCGGGGTTATTCAACCTGTCATAGTCCGGCAGAAAGAAGATGGAAAATATCAGCTTATTGCCGGTGAAAGACGCTTAAGGGCAGCGGATATTATCGGGATGAAGACTATTCCTGCCTATATACGGAAAACCGATGATCAGGGACTTCTGGAGATGGCTCTTGTTGAAAATATTCAAAGGGAGGATCTTAATGCTATTGAAATAGCCATCAGTTATCAACGCCTGATGAATGAATGCAGCCTTACCCAGGAAGATTTGAGTGAGAGGGTGGGAAAGAAGCGATCAACCATATCCAACTATATCAGGCTTCTTAGATTGCCGGCTGAGATCCAGCTTGGTATAAAGCACAGACAGATAACAATGGGGCATGCGCGTTCAATTATCAGTATTGATGACCCTGATGCACAACTGGAGCTTTATAACAAAATTATCAATAATGATTTGTCGGTCCGGAAACTAGAGGAGATTGTCAGGAACAGTGCTGATACGGAACAATCCGATTCCAGTCCTAAAAAGGTAAGTAATCCGGATCCTGATGAATATGATTCACTGCGCGAACATCTGGCAGGATTTTTCGGTACTGATGTTGAGTTCAGGAGAAATAAAAAAGGTAACGGGAAAATTGTAATAGCTTTCAAATCCAATGAGGAACTTGAAAGAATTATGGGGCTGCTTGATAAACTAAATACTTAAACCCGCCGGAGCCACGTTATTTTTGGGTACCAGAACATTATTCCGTTTTGAACAGCATACTGCGTATTTGTATTCTTTGCATTTTCATGCATTCATTAAGACTCTTCGGCTGCACGGAAGTTTATTCCAATCAGGATACTCTCGTTATTGAGAGTATCAGTGCAGAGGAGCCAGAAGATGAATTCCGGCCCGATCCGCGCAGGGCAGCAATGTATTCGGCTGTTTTACCAGGTATGGGACAGATCTATAACAGGAAATACTGGAAAGTTCCCCTTGTGTACGGTGGATTTGCTTCCCTTGCGTGGTATACCATGTTTACCCATGATGAATTTGTGCGTTACAGGACTGCACTTGGTTTTCGAACCGATGGAAATCCTGATACCATCGACGAATTTGCGGATGATTTCAGATATACCGAAGAAATTCTGGTAAGGTTCAAGGACTACTATCGAAGGCAACGTGACCGTACAGTTATCTGGACTGCCCTGTTCTATGCGATTAACATAATTGATGCAACCGTGGATGCCCATTTATTTGAATTTGACGTCAGTGAGGAACTTGGCATGAAAATGGGCCCCTCTTTCCGGAGGCTTAACCAGCCAATGTTAAATAGTCCCGGAGCGCAAATGAGTGTAGGGTTAAGATTCAGTGTTAATTTTTGATATATTTTTTTCATCCGTGTGTGTGTAAATTGGCTGAAAAATTCATTTATATTTGCAGCTAAAATCGGTTGTTGATATGAAGAAAAGGGTCTTAATTATCGCCATCTCATTTCTCCTGGCAGGCAATCATGCCGGTGCACATAAAATTTCACCAGGTTGGATGCTTCAAACATCAGTGAATGAATCAATAAACCATGACACCATCCCATTGATACCGGTTAAGAAGATATTTCCATCTGACAGCATATATTTGATTCCCGGTGATTATTCAGGAATGAAGGATAATATACCGGTAATTGCAGATCCGGTTGAGCTGGAATTTGAAAGAAACCTGGATAGTTTGCTTAATCTGTGGTATGTTAGAAACGGCATAATTCAACAAAGGGAGAGGCCGCTAATTGACAGTTCGAAGTTTGTATTTCCCGATTTTCCGGATTCTGTTTATATTGAGAGACTGAGCAGGATCCCCTCAGTCATAGACCTGTCATACAACAGAGTGGTCAGGAATTTTATTGATGTATATACCAAAAACCGGAGAGAACAGATGGAGTTTATGCTGGCGCTGACGGACTATTACTTCCCGATTTTTGAAAAGGTTCTGGATTATTATGACCTGCCGCTGGAGCTGCGGTATCTGCCTGTTGTTGAATCTGCCCTGAATCCCCGTGCAGTTTCACGTGCCGGTGCAACCGGGATATGGCAGTTCATGTTTGGAACGGCAAGGATGTACAACCTCACCATGAACTCCCTTGTTGATGAAAGACGCGATCCCTATGCATCAACACATGCTGCTGCAAGGTATCTGAAAGATCTTTACAGCATCTATAATGACTGGACCCTGGTTTTGGCTGCCTACAATTGCGGGCCCGGAAATGTTAACAGGGCCATACGCAGGGCAGGAGGATCTCGTAATTACTGGCAGATATATTATTTCCTTCCAAGGGAAACACGTGGATATGTACCTGCTTTTATTGCAGCAACCTATGCAATGAATTATTATGAGGAGCATGCGCTTTACCCGGCCGGGTTAGAACTGCCGGTTTATACTGATACTGTAATGATAAACAGCTACCTGCATCTTATGCAGGTAGCTGAGGTACTGGATATTCCAATAGAGATGCTGAGAGATATAAATCCCCAGTACAGACGTGATGTTATTCCTGCCGGTAACCGGTCCTATTCTCTCCGGTTGCCAAATACCTGCACCTCGAGATTTATCAGTTTTCAGGACAGCATATTTGCACACAGAGCTGATCACTACCTCAGCCGTGAAAACCTTACTGTCACCCCTGGAAGAGCCGGCTTTACACCTGATCCACCTGCCGGAAGGTCTCAGGTAAACTATACTGTTAAGTCGGGTGACAACCTGGGATATATTGCCCAGTGGTTCAATGTAGGGGTATCACAACTCAGGGCATGGAACAACCTAAGAGGTAACCTGATACGTACAGGTCAGCGTCTTGTCGTTTATGTACCAACAAACCAGACAGATTATTACAGGGAGTGGAACAACCTGAGTTTTGCGGAGAAACAGGCAAGGGTTGGAAGGGCTCCGGCAGCCAACCAGCCGCCGGTTACCATGGCGAAGGATGAATCAGGAGAGTACCTCTACTATACAGTGCGGCAGGGAGATACGTTATGGGATATTGCCAGGCAGTTCCCCGGTGTTACCGACAGGGATATTCTGACCCTTAACAGGCTTAACAATGCCAACCGTATCTATCCCGGACAACAGTTGAGAATCAGACCGGCGGACTGAAAAACCTTTATTTTTTACTGATTCAGCTGACGGTCTGCCAGACGGATCTGTTAGTATCATCAGGAACGGCTGCAGAAAAGTTGCGTTTTCAGGAGGAGATGCAATTAACCTGAACTTCTTATTCATTACGGGAGTAAGGAGATTTTAAAATTTTTTAACATTAGGTTTCAATTATCCGGTAATAAATCGGTAAAAAATATGTTATTTAATATGAAAGACAGGAAAGGAATGCAGGGTTTAGGTTTTTAGTAGGTTTTTAGTAGGTTTTTAGTAGGTTTTTCATAGGTTAGGGTTAATTTGGTTAGAGTAGGGAGCACATCTGTGCTCCCTACTCGATTATCAGAGGTAATCATCGGAACTATCGTCAATTTTTAGGAAAGGTGCAACAGCTCGCTTATAAATTCCCTGAACCCACGCAATTGCCATGCCGTAATTAGTTACTGGTATCCCTGCATCGGCTGCCGGTTTTATGCGATTGATGAGCTGCTGCCGCGTAATTACACAACCCCCGCATTGAATAACGAGTGCATATTCATTAATCGGTCGGGGCAGTGCGCCAAGGCCTCCTACAACATCAAACTCCAGTTTCTTCCCGGTAAAGTTGCTTATCCACCTGGGTATTTTTACCCGTCCAATGTCGTCGCAGGAAACATGATGCGTACAGGATTCAAGTATCAGAAGCCTGTCCCCGTTTTTAAGGTGCGATATTCCTGGTGTGCCTTTCAGGTAAAGGTCGAAATCACCTTTGAACCTTGCAAGAATGATGCTGAAACTTGTCAGTGGAATATCTCCCGGTACTGAGGCATCTGCCTTCACGAATATCTGACTGTCAGTTATGGCAAGTTTGGGCTTTATTCCTGTTTTCCTCAAGAACCCATCAACCTCTTTTTCCTTCAGCACAATAGCCACGCAATCGTTATCCAGGATATCGCGTATGGCCTGTACCTGAGGCAGAATCAGCCTTCCTGCAGGAGCCTGTACATCAATTGGAGTGATCAGAATTACAATATCACCGTAACCCAGCAGATCACCCAGCAGGCTGGGTGTCTTCCATGCCGACTCAGGAATGGAAGACCTGATGGCTTTGATTATCTCTTCGGGGTAATTATCTGATATACTGCTGAACTCAATAATTTCTTTTTCCGAACAGGAGTTGACCAGCGCCCTGGTATTTTTATTCAACCTTTTAAGATCGGATTTGTTGTGTACAATAATATAGGGCAGGTTGAGTTTATTAAATTCTGATATAAGCTTTTTTTCAGGTTGGCCAAAACGGTTTCCGGTTATGACAAGAATTGCCAGATCGATATGGTTAAGGGTCTGAATGGTTCTGGCAGCCCGTTTATCTCCGAGAGTACCTGAATCGTCCGACCCGGCTGTGTCGATAAGCACTACGGGTCCGAAACCGGTAATCTCAAAAGATTTCTTTACAGGATCGGTTGTTGTTCCCGGCACCTCAGAAACTATTGCAATATCATGGCCTGCAAGTTTATTTATAAGTGTGCTTTTTCCGTTATTCCGGCGACCGTAGATACCGATATGAGGTTTGCCATCTTTACCTTTATTCTGCATTGTATGGTTGTTTTAGAATCAATGCTAAAATAGGGATTTTTTTGAGCTTTTTCATACAGTCCGACGACTTCTGACTGATGGTGTTTCAGGAATCGTAATTTACTTTATGTTATCGGAGGATCTGCCACAATGCACTCCGGTTAAATTTTCAATTTTGTATCTTTACATTACAATGTTAACAACGGATATGATGATCCGCTTTAAATAATGCTTTATGGATAATTATCCTGAAAAATTAACTTTGTCAGGAAGATCCACCAAATTGCTTCGCCAATTGTTTCGTGAGAATCCACGGCTGGATAAAATTATTCATGGTTCAGAATCGGAGAGCGAAAGCCGTGAACTTATAAGGAACTGGGCCCTTGATGTTATCTCGGACAATGAACATGCTGTAAGATATTATCAAAGAGAGCAATCAGGCCCTGGACCATATAAAAAACTCAGGTGGAAGGATCTGGCAGCAATACGGATATTGGATTATCTGGACAATTCCGGACGGGAATTTCTGAATCCATACCGAAGTTGGGAGAAAACGACCATTGACCCTTTTAATCTTATATGGCGCGGGGCCAGGAAGGGGACCGGTGGTGCCAAGCCCTTGTTTCTAGAGGATATGATTCAGTTGTTCCGTCAGCTGACGGGCCAGCTGCCGGCGACCAGACCCGACCGTGAAACTGTAATCAGGTGGATGCAACGCTGGAGGCACGGACTGGAACCGGATATTATCAAAGAGCGTGAAGAGAACAGGGATAGAATAATTGGTATTCTGGTTGAC
>SLKJ01000016.1 GCA_007134675.1 Bacteroidales bacterium | reverse complement strand
TTTCTTATGTGGTCAGTTTGCAGATAATATTATCATGAACGGGCATAAAGTCAAAAAACATGCCACCCGCTTTGATGATCAGGAGCTTCCTGTTTCATCTTCAGACAAAATAATTAAAATTGAAAAATATATCAGTAACCTTGTTTACCTCAATAATTCATGAATATTGACTACATCAGATAATATCTGTATAGCTCAGAGGATTCAGGTTATTTCTAATTTTATGAATTAATCAGATTAAATATCTTGATTATATTTACGGTACGCTTATTTTCAAATATTGAGAATAAGCAGCAACTGTGGAGTTGTGGAAAAAAATACACAAAAGAGGATAGCGGGTAAGACGACTAATCCGAAATTGAGTCAGCTGATAAATCAACTATTTTATAAAACATGAAATCCCTGAATCTGTCATTTTTATTTTTATTTATTTTTCTGGTAACAACAGGAGATTCCGCCATTGCAAAGTCCAAACCGGAGCCTGATAATGATATAAAAAAATCCTTTCTGCTTTCAAATAGTAAATGGCTTGGTGACTTTCAGAACTATGTAAACAGAGATGCCGGAATAATTCAAACCGGTAAGATCAAAGTGGAATTAACAACATCGAATGATACTGTCATGATGAGAAATATTTTTCTCAATCATGAAGGAGAGCCTACTGATTATACCGGTTATTCATACATGATTGTTAAGGGAAACACAATTTTTAGTACTGATGAATCTGGTATGGATGAGAATACAGGAAATGAAATTATAGATTATAATTACCTGGGAAGAATTTTGGATAATCATATTTATATACACGAATCATACAGGGAGATTCTTCCTAATGGCGAAATTGAGCAGCGTTCAAACTCAGTTCACTATTACTTAATGAGCGAAAATGAAATTATACAACTTGCAGAAGTATGGGTTGATAATGTTTTACTGGTTTTTGCCGGTACACGCTTGAAAAGACAAGATTAAAACATGGCTTTATCATTGAATTTAATGATCATATAAATATAATAATACCCATGCTTCATTCATTTGCAAAAGAATTTCTCAGGGTTAATTATATGTTTTGGGAAAACCAGGAACCATAATTAGTTTAGATGTGATTCCTTGTTTCACCAGCGAGTAAAACTGATTTTTAGTAATAATGGGAATTTCCTGGCAGGGTCATAATGAATAGTACCATAAAGGCAATGACCGGATTGATAAAACCAGATAATGTCACAGCCAAAGTTGTAATAATGCGGGTTAATCCGGATTTGTCAGTTTGTGCTAAAAGGTTCAGTAAATCCTGGCTGATGCTCCTTTTCAGGCGAATTAAAGAACCTGATCTCCGAAATATTTTTTATCAAGAGAATACCTTCCTGAACCATTATAAATTACAAAGATGCTTGTAAGGAGCATGGAGATATCCAGCCTTGCACTATGGGCAAATGTCCAGAAACCATCTGAGAACTGTGGGAATTTCGTTGTGATAATAGCTACAACCATTGTAATTGCGAGGGGAATAGCAGCAAGCCTCGAAGCCAGCCCAATTAATATAAGAAAACCTCCCAGTGCCTCAAAAAAACCTACAAAGTAAGCGGTGAATACCGGGATTGGGAAACCCATTTCTATGAAGCGACCAGGTCCCATATCATCGGGAAAAATGAACTTCTGCAAACCAGCAACAAGAAATACATAACCAAGAATTATACGAATGAGCAGATAACCGGAAATTGGGTTGATTTGAAAAATTTTCTGTTTCATCATATTTTAAATTTTAGTGATTACAGGCTTTAAAGGTATTGTTAACTTCTGATTTTTCTAAGGTTATCATTATTGCTGTTATTGCTGTTGTTGCTGTTTTGCTGTTATCGCTGTAATTGCTGTTGTTCTCTTTGTTCTTGCTTATATTGTTATCTTTTTGTTGTTGTTGCTGCTGCTATTTCTGTTATTGTTTATTCAAAAATAGTCAATTTTTAATATCATTTCATAATGAGCCTGGTCTATTCAGGAATTATCCCATCTGCAGTTCCACTTTCTTGCCTGCAATAGAAAGGTTTTCTCTGATATATGTTTCATCGCGCAGATTGGATACCACCGCAGTAATATTCGGATTTTGCAAAACCCATAGATAGGCTTTTATTGCAGGCTTTAGATCACCGGACACAATCCTGTTTAATTTGGAAATACGCCATTCAGGTATTTCAAGGTTCCGGTGATGAGTAGCTACTGCCATGGCTGCCTTCATTGCTATGATTCCCAGGTTTTTTTGCTTTGCAAGTCGAATAGATTCTTCCATAAATCCCCCGTTTACAATGTTGTAGGAAGCCATAACCATATCATACTTACCAGTGTTCGTGGCAGCTGTAATTACTCCGGCCGCATCATTGTGGGTTGAAACTCCAAAGAAGCGTATTTTGCCCTGTTTTTTAAGCTGGTCAATGGTTTCGAACATTTCCTCATTCTCCACCTCTTCAGCACTGCTTGCACCATGAGGACACAACAGAATATCAAAATAATCGGTGCCGACTCTTTTAAGGCTTCCCTCAAGCCCTTCAATGATTGCCTTACGAAATTCTCTGCTGCCTTCAACTTTGTGGCCGTAATCTTTCATCATCACATTGCTCAGATATACCCCGTCGAAAGCGTTGACATGTGCCGGCCAAAATGACATGAAGTATCCGGGTTGCTCCACCCTGTTCAGGGCAATAGCATCCTTTGCCTTTTTGAGATATGCCTCCTTTTTGGCGTTTGTAAGGCCATTGAATATTTCCCTGTACATACTGTTTCTTAATCTTGAAAAACCGCTTGTTTTGGTTGCAAGGAAAACCTTTTCTCGTTTAGCAGAGGTGTTGAGTAATTTTCCGAATGCTGTTTCACATTCCCCCCTTCCATAAGCAGGGGCCATATCCATGTAATTTAGCCCCATTTCCATAGCCAACTCCATGTATTTATAATTGTCGTTCCTGACAGGATCACCACCTGCTACCACCTCCGATACCATCAGTCCCGTTCGCCCAAGCTGCCTGTATGCCATGGTGCTCTGCTTGTTCCTCCACTCGAGGGGGATAGCTTTCTCTTTTAAATTTTGATTTTTTTGTCTGGTCTCTGAACCAAGCACCTTCAGACCTCCTGCTGACAAACCTACCGAGGCCAAAGTCCCGAATTTTAAAAATCTTCTTCTGTTAATAGCTGGACTGGGTAGTTTCCGATACTTTTCCATGACAGTTTTAATTAGAATGGTCGAGATTAAGAAATTATAATTAATTATGTCTTAAAAAATTAAAATAAAAACAAGGAAAAGTGATGTATTTTGCTTATATTTAAGGTGTTAAATCAAAAAACACAAACAAAAAAACATCACTTTTCAGATGAAAAATACAAAGAAAAAATT
>SLKJ01000023.1 GCA_007134675.1 Bacteroidales bacterium | reverse complement strand
TCAAACGAAAATTATTTTTATTAATTAAACTATTTACAAACTTTAAAAATTTATTAGTTATGAAAAAAGGTATTTTATTTACAGCATTATTTTTGTTTTCAGTGGCGCTGGTAATGTCACAGGGCAGAAGAAATTTTAGAAGCAATACTATTCCTCTTATTGGAGTGGAAGCTCCTTCCTTTACTGCCGAGTCTACCAAAGGTACAATCAATTTTCCGGCGGACTTTGGTTCCAGTTGGAAAATAATATTTGCTCACCCCAAGGATTTTACTCCGGTATGTTCATCCGAGATTCTTGAACTTGCCTATCAACAGGAAAGTTTCAGCAGCTTAAATGCAAGTATTTTAGTCCTTTCAACCGATATATTGTCGCAGCACTTTCTCTGGAAAGCAGCCCTGGAAGAGATCAATTATAAAGACAGGGGGGCCAGGAACATTAACTTTCCTCTGGTTAGCGATGATTCATACAGGGTATCAAACCTCTATGGCATGATCCATTCCGAAGAAAGCATAGGTGAAAATATAAGAGGGGTATTTATTATTGATCCGGACAACAAGGTCAGATCAATACTCTATTACCCCAATGAAGTGGGAAGAAACATTGATGAGTTGAAGAGGACCCTGATTGCCCTGCAGAATACAAGAAACAATAATAATGTGGTTACACCGGCAAACTGGAAACATGGTGACGACTTTATGGTTCCTGTCATTTCTGCACAGGAAAAGGCAAATATAGGCAACCCTGATTCTCCTTATTATCAGTTGTCATGGTTTATGACCTACAAGAAGAATCAGTAATTGCTCCTCTGATATTCGCAACATCAAAAGAGGCTGTTCTTATACCGGAGACAGCCTCTTTTAAATTACCAGAATCAGAAATTCCTGTTTACGGAAATCCTTTATATAATAAGGATCAGTGATATATTTTAGTTTATGAATTGAAAGGATAAAGCTCTTCTTTCTGTTGTTGCTTTTTATAACTGTTATACCGGAATACCTCTTCAGGTTTTTTCCTTATTTTCTTTCTTTTCCTGCCTGCCGGGTAACCCAGGGAAATTAACAGCATCGGCCTTTTACCGGCAGGTAGTTCCAGCAACTCCATAACCCTTTTTTCATTGAACCAGCCCAGCATACAGGAACCAAGCCCCTCTGCAGCAGCCTGGAGGCAAATATGGGAAGCGGCAATACCAAGGTCCATAATTGTGAATTTTTTGTCTTTTACCACCTCTCCAAACCTGCAGGTAATATTCGGTTTTTCAAGAACTAGTGCGATCAGCACAGGAGCCTGAGAGGTAAAATGGTTTAGAGGCAATAAACCTCCACTGGTCTCTTTTGCAACTGCGTTTTTAAGTGAGGGATCATCAATAACAATGAATGTCCATGGTTGTGAATTGCATGCAGAAGGAGAGAGGCGTGCAGCCTCCAGGCATCTCATCAGTTTTTCCTTCTCAACAGGTTTGTCATGATATTTCCTGTCGCTTTGCCTCGATTTTACCAGGCTGAGAAAATCGAACTTTTCCATAATGAGTTGGCCACTCAAACAGGGCGGTTTTTTAATTTCTGGCGAATAATTCTATCTCGTTTGATTCAAAAACGTATTTAGTGGTGGTTATATTGGCAAATTCTATCATTGCACTGGCAACTCTTTCAGAATTTATCGGACGGTATTTTTTTAAATTCCCTATTAAAAGGAACTTAAGGGGGATCATTACAAGTTTGCCAAGCTCTTCGAAAAACCGGAATTCACTGCGTTTGCCCAGCAACATTGACGGCCTCAGTAGAACTACTTTATGGAAATCGTTACGCCGCACTGCATTTTCAGCCTCACCCTTGGTGCGGAGGTAGAAATTTGCACTTTTTGAGTCTGCTCCTATGGATGATACCATCAAAAAATTGGGAACTTTGTTTTTGCTTGCTATTTCAGCTATGAGAGCCGGCCAGTCCAGATCCACTTTTTTGAAATTATCTCTGGAACCTGCCTTTTTAATGGTGGTTCCGAGACAACAGAAAACATCATCTCCGGATATATCGTCCGAATATTGCTCCAGGTTCTCCAGGTCAGTCTTTATAACTTCCATCTTATCGCTTTTTATTTCCGGCTCTGACCGAGTGAAGACCCTGATCTTCTCATACCTTTCATCCCTGATAAGTTTTTTGAGTACAAGTGACCCTGTAAGTCCGGTTGCCCCGAAGATCACGGCAGTTTTTTTATGCATTTCAGTATTTCTTTGTTAAAGATTATTGTCATTTTACCCGGTCATGCCGGAAATGCAAACATATTAACTCTTCAAGTATTTATGAAAACGAAGTAGTTCATCCTGTAAGTCATAATTTTGTTAACTCTCAAAACAAAATTCTGACTTTTACAGGATAAATATAAACAAATAGATTAAAGAGCAATATATTGCATAACATATATCGAAAATTTTAGCGGATAGTGATGCCGACTGAACAGGCAAATATGTTGCACCTGCATGGGAAGTTTACAGACGGGAATTTTTACTAATTTTGCACACAAACCGGCCGTGAGCCAACCAAAATAAAAACCTTATGTCGAAGAAGATAATTATTCCGGCTGCAATCTTTGCTGTCATTCTGCTGGTCTGGATCGCAAGGGTACCCCTGTCAAACCATTATTACCGCAAGGGTGCCGGGTATATGAGTGAAAAGTTGTATGAGGATGCACGAACTAATTATGAAAGGGCAGTCAGAATAAGACCTGGCATGACTGATGCCAGGTTCGGTCAGGCTCTGTGTGAGGCCGCACTCGAAAACCATGAATTAGCTGTCAGTCTTTTTTCGGTTATTATCGAAAAAGGCCGCGATTTTGCTCCTGCCTTCTTTTACAGGGGGGTCTCAAAGATAGCCACCGGGAATTTTGAAGGGGCGGCAGGGGATTTTACCCGTTCACTTGAAATGGAATATGAGCTGGCAGCTTCCTATACCAACCGGGGGAGGGCCTACAAAGACCTTAACGATACAGCAAGGGCACTGGAGGATTTTACTGGCGCCATTGAGGCCGATTCCACTTACGGTCCGGCCTGGTTTGAAAGGGGCGCTCTCAGAGCAGGCCTTGAGGACTTTGATAGAGCCGTTTACGATTATAATATGGCAATAAAATTTGAACCCGATAACCCTGAGCTCTACCGGTTGAGGGGAGCATCGATGGCAAGCCAGGAGAATTTCATAGGTGCGATAGAAGATTATGACAGGCTTATCGGGATGGAGTCAGGCTATAACGGACTCTATAAACAGAGAGGAATTTTTAAAAGAAGGATCAGTGATTATGACGGAGCAGTGACCGATCTCAGCAGGGCTCTGGAATATGATCCAGATGATGGTGAGATATTTTTCTACAGAGGTATTTCTTTTGCTAACATGGGTGATCTCGACCGTGCTATGGAGGACTTTACCAGATCTGTCGAGCTTGACGCCGGTAACGCCAGGGCCTGGTTGAACAGGGGACTTGCATGGCTGAGAAGCGAGGATCATGGGAACGCCGTCCATGATTTCAACAGGTCTGTCAGCCTTGATGATTCCAATGCCCAAAGCTATTACCTTCGTGGAACCGCTAGGGCAATGCAAGGTGATTACAGAGGTTCGGTTGATGATTTTACAAAAGCGTTAGATCTCGACCCCGATCATGCAATGGCTTTTTTTAACCGGGGTATTTCAAAAGGGATTCTTGGCATGCATGAAGAGGCGCTGGATGATTATAACCAGTCCATCGAACTGGAGCCGGCTAATCCGGGAGCTTATCTTCAGCGTGCAGTTTCACGGATAAATCTTAATGATATGTCAGGCGGGTGCGAGGACCTGGAAACAGCCCTTGAAATGGGATTAAAGGAGGCTGAACCAATGCTCAGGATGTATTGCCAGGCAGGAGAAAATGTAATTGTCCGTTAGAGGTAATGGTTGTTCCCCGAAAGGGATATTTCCAGTTACAGATCCAGCATCTTTTCCTCCGGCTGTGAGCCGCCAAAGATCATCCTTACCGGATCTTCAAGTATCTCTTTGACCTTCACCAGGAAACTGACCGAGTCGCGGCCGTCTATAATTCTGTGGTCGTATGAAAGAGCTATATACATCATAGGCCTGATTTCCACCCTCCCTTTAATTGCAACCGGTCTTTCAACGATATTGTGCATTCCGAGTATTCCTGATTGCGGGGGATTCAGAATAGGAGTCGACAGTAGCGAACCGAAGATGCCTCCGTTGGTTATGGTAAATGTTCCCCCGGTCATGTCTTCAATCGATATCCTGTTTCTCCTCGCTTTATCTGCCAGTTCCAGAATCCTTCTTTCAATATCTGCCAGTCCGAGAACCTCCGTATTGCGGATAACAGGAACCATCAGTCCCTTGTCTGTCTGCACCGCAATGCCGATATCACAGTATTTGGGAGTCATAACTTCTTCTCCCTCTATATATGAATTCACATTCGGAAAAAGCCTGAGAGCTTCGGTAACAGCCCTGGTGAAAAACGACATAAATCCCAGCTTGATTCCGTGTTTTTCTGTGAACCGGGACTGGTACGTTTTGCGAATATTAATTATGCTGCTCATATCCACTTCGTTAAAAGTAGTCAGCATTGCGGTTTCATTCTTTACAGCCACAAGTCGCTGACTTAGCTTACGTCTGAGCACAGACATCCTCTCCCTGCCGGTTTCCCTGACGGGGTCCGGCTGCTTTCCGGTAAATGATACTTTATGATCTTTCATTTGCGTTACAAGTGCAACATCTTCCTTCGATATCCTGACTAAACCATTCAGTATATCCTCAATGGTAAAACCCTCATTTTCCATGAGCTTTTTCGCAAGAGGCGATAGTTTTACTTTAACTGTTTTATAATTAGTTGTTTTGTGCTCAGATCCAGCTTCGGATTCCGGGATTGTTTCAGTTTTGGGCTTAATTTCTTCCGGCCCGGCCTGTTTACTTCCGCCCTTGTTGCTTTCGCTTCCGCCCTTGTTGCTTTCGCTTTCGCTCTTGTTGCTTTCACTTCCACCCTTGTTGTTTTCACCATTTTTGTTTTCAAGGTCTGAAGCGAGAAGCTGATGCTTATCAGATGTTTTCTTTTTTTCAGATTCAGGAGCTTTTACATCGCTGTCTATCGTGCAGGCAACAGTTCCGACAGCTATAGGGACACCTGTTTCAGCAGAAATTTTAATAATTCCGCTTTCTTCGGCTATAAGGGGCAGGGTAGCCTTATCTGATTCGATCTCTGCTATTTCCTGGTCCTTCTCAACATAATCACCATTTTCAACAAGCCAGCTTGAAATCTCTACTTCAGTGATTGATTCTCCGGGTGAGGGAATTTTTATTTCAATTATCATTTTATGAAACTGATTTTTTTCTTTAGGTATTACCGATAGGGTAATGATTTACTAAATTAGATATCAAAAAACTATCGGCACGCAAATTATAAAATTTATTTAACGGGCCATCTCCCTGTTCAGTTCTCTTACTGCGAATCTGCCGCATCTCTGGCCGCAATATTTCCTTTGAAGTTCACATTTACATTGCATAAATGTTTTATCCAGGATTTTTTCAAGTCTTTTTTTATGTAACTCCATAAGTCCGCTCGCAGGAGAACCGCTTTCAGGACGTGAAATAAGCATAAGCCTGACACCTCTGAAAACTCTTTGCAGGTATGACCAGGCGCCCATGTTTGCAGGTTCATCCTGGGCCCAGACATGTCGTTCAGCATGTCTGTATTTTTTTATAACCGACTGCATCTGATCAGCCGGGAAGGGGTACAGCTGTTCCAGCCGAACGATGGCTGTATCATTGGCACCAAGCTCTTCCCGTTTTTTTATCAGGTCATAATAGAGCCTGCCGCTGGTAAACACCACCTGCTTAACCTCTTCCGGAACTGCCAGGTCATCATCAATGAGTTCCCTGAACTTACCCGAAACCATTTCTTCAATACCGGAAACACATGAAGGATGGCGCAGAAGGCTCTTTGGGGTGAATACCACCAGCGGTACCCTGAAGGGCCGGTGCATCTGCCTGCGCAGTACATGGAAGAAATTTGCCGGTGTGGTGCAATTAACCAACTGCATGTTATTGTTTGCGCTGAGCGCCAGGAACCTTTCAATACGGGCGCTGGAGTGCTCGGGGCCCTGACCCTCATATCCGTGGGGCAAAAACAGCACCAGTCCGTTCATCAGTCCCCACTTTTCCTCTGCAGAACATATATACTGGTCAATAATGACCTGTGCCATATTGTTAAAGTCACCAAACTGTGCCTCCCATATTGTCAGTCCCCCTGGAACGGCAAGCGAATATCCGTATTCAAAACCCATGACCCCGTACTCGGACAGTGGTGAATTGTAAATATGAAATTTAGCCTGATCTTTCGAGAGATGCTTAAGCGGAAAATATTTTTCATCAGAATCCTGCAGAACATAGGCTGCATGACGGTGTGAAAATGTACCTCTTTCAGTGTCCTGTCCGCTAACCCTTACCGGATAACCTTCAAGAAGCAGGCTGCCATATGCAAGCAGTTCACCCAGGGCCCAGTCCAGTTTGTTTTTCTTTATCATCCTGCTCCGGTCATTGAGTAACTTATTGATCTTATTAAAAAAGGACTTGTCCTCCGGAAGGGTATTGATCTTTTTTGCTATTTCAAGCAGGGTTTCCTTCTTGACTCCTGTTTCAGGTGAGACAGCAAAGTCTTCATTACGGGAGTACCTGTAATTATTCCAATCCTCTTTAAGGAACTGGTCTATCCTGACAATGCTGCCCTCTTTCGATTTCTTTAATTTTGATTCAAGGATTCCGGCAAAATCATTTTCTGCCTGTTTAATATCATTGTCAGAATATATGCCCTGATCCACCAGCTTTTTGCTGTATATATCCCTTGCATTAGGGTGCTTACTTATCTGCTTGTACAACAATGGCTGGGTAAACCTGGGCTCATCACCCTCATTATGACCGAACCTGCGATAGCCGAGAATATCAATGAACACATCGGAGTGAAATACCTGACGGTATTCCATAGCCAGCCTGATTGTATAGATAAGTGCCTCTACATCATCACCATTGACATGGAAAACAGGGGATTTGGTAACCTTCCCGACATCTGTACAATAGGTGCTTGAGCGTGCGTCAAGGTAGTTGGTTGTAAATCCAACCTGGTTGTTAAGGACCAGGTGTATGGTGCCCCCGGTTTTATAACCATTCAGCTGTGACATCTGAATGACTTCATAAACAACTCCCTGGGCAGCGATTGCCGCATCGCCGTGAATAAGTATGGGAGCAAGCTTTTTGTAGTCGCCACCGTATTTATGGTCTATTCTGGCTCTTGAAATACCAAGCGCAACCGGGTCAACTGCTTCAAGGTGGGAGGGATTGGGAACCAGATGCAAACTGACTGTTTTTCCGCTGTCTGTTTTAATAGTGTTGTTATGCCCCAGGTGATATTTTACATCGCCCAGTGCGATCTCCTCGTTATATTGCTTACCATTAAATTCATCAAATATATCCTGGTAGGATTTCTGCATGATATTAGCCAGTACGTTGAGCCTTCCCCGGTGAGCCATACCGATAACAAACTCTTCAATGCCCAGTTCCGATCCCCTCTCAATAACAGCATCCAGGGCAGGTATAAGGGTTTCATTGCCTTCTAGCGAGAATCTCTTCTGCCCTACAAACTTCCTGTGAATAAACTGCTCAAAACCGACCGCAACCTGGAGGTGATAGTAAATATCCTTTTTTTCTTTTTCTTTGAATTGAGGTGTGTTTTTCACAGACTCCATTTTATCAGTGAGCCAGTTAACTATTTCGGGAACACGGATAAAGAGGTATTCAACACCGACTGACTGGCAATAGGTTTGTTGAAGGTGTGCTACAATATCTTTAAGCCTGGCCGGACCAATACCTATTTTTTTGCCTGCCTGAAAAACAGTTTCAAGATCTTCCTCTGACAGTCCGAAATTTTCAATATCAAGTGTAGGGGAGTATTGCCTTCTTGTACGAACGGGATTGGTTTTGGTAAAGAGGTGACCTCTCAGCCTGTATGCTTCGATAAGTGCAATTACTTTGAATTCTCTGTCAAAAGAGTCATCACAGGGCTTCGGACTGTCATTGAATTTTCCCGCAAATTCAAAACCCTCAAAAAATTTACGCCAGCTCTCGTCGACAGAACCCGGATCCTGCCGGTATTCAATGTAAAGAGATTCAATATAATCTGAATCTGCGCTTCCGAGATAGGAATGTTTGTCCATGTTGAATCAGTTGTCCGTAATGAATATCAGTTGCCCCTGTTGTATTTATTGCCCCTGTTGTATTTATTGCCCCTGTTGTATTTGTAATAGTTGATGTTAAAATTATCCGGTATATCCGAATACTTTGTTTTCTTTAATATATGATGCAGCGTATTCAGGAACAAGATCCTCCCATCCTTTCGCATTTTTCTGTATCATTTCAAGAGTTTTCCCTGAATCTGAATGAAGCCACTTCTTTTCCGCTGATCTGACATCTATGATTTTTTTATTCTCAGTCAGATATTTGTATAGATGTTTGAGATCGGACGAAAGCTTTATCTCTTTTGAAGTAAACAGTTTTCCTGTACTTTTGTTGAGAGAGGGATATACGTACAGCTTCATGTTGGCGGTGAACAATTTGCCAAAAGCTTCAAGAATACCTCCCCGTAGATTTGTATAGTACTTTTTATCCCACACATTGATAAATGTTGGAATGCCTATAACCACCCTCAATTTACCGAGCCTGAATTTTGAAAAGTATCCTACCAGCTTGTAATATTCCCTGAAGTTTGAGATCATGACATTTTGTCCCAGTCCGTTAAGCAGGTTTACTCTTTCGAGGAAATCGCTTTCATCAAAAACCCCTTCATGCATGAGGTTGTTTAGTGTAATCTCACAGAGGGCTAGTGTGTTATCCTCCTGGTAGTCCTCATCCCTGCGAAAAATACCGTAGCATTTATTAAGCATGTCATATCCAACATTGGTAATGGGTCTGAAACTTCCCCGGAAGGCTAACAGATTTTTTTTGTAGAGCATGTCAGATGGTTGCTGTACATTACCCCTGCTGTCAAATATAGTGGCGCTGGTCATTCCGTTTTTTACAAGCTGTACGCCCAGCAGCCGGTTGTCAACGTAATTGAGGTCTCTCCCGCTCATTCTAACCATATTGACCTCCAAACGGTCCGTATCAAGGTTATCCATAAGAGATTGCAGGAATATGTTGGGCCGGTCAGCAAAATGATAGCAGGCATAGACGAGGTTCACACCAAGTGAACCGAGGGTATACTGTTGCAGCAATGTATCATTTTCCAGAAGGCTTACATGCACCACCACTTCGTTGGGTTCAGAATTGGGACGAAGTTGAAAACGAACTCCCAGCCAGCCATGGGCATCATTATTTTTGGCGTAATTGAGGGTGACTACCGTATCGGCAAAAACAAAAAACCTGGTATCATTCGAGGCTTTGGGCTGAAGTGTGCTTATCAGATCATTATACTCGATTCCGAGCATTTTCTCAAGGCGGTTTTCAGAAACATACCGTCCACTCCTCTTATTATTGTACAGGTAATCACTGAATGTTTTGTCGTATGCTGAAATTGATTTCGCCACTGTTCCCGATGCGCCGCCCGCCTGGAAAAAGGCACGGGCAACCTCCTGACCACCGCCAATTTCCGCAAGTGTCCCATAAATGGTAGGGTCAAGATTGAGAGTGAGGGCTTTGCTTTTGGTACTGTATATCTGGCGTTCCATTATTATTTTTTTGGTTACCTGCCTGCCGCACAAAATTAGTGAAAGAATTAGAAAGCTTCATTAATTTCAGGTAATTAAATTCCGGAATTAAAGATCTTTCATCTATAATATTAGTACGCGGGGTTTTATCACCTGGTATGTATTTGTTATGTAGGTCATAGATAAACGGTTTCAGTTTATTACTTTTGCAGCTTTCATTAACCGGGTGGGATTCCTTTTGCAAATCAGTTTATCCGGCTCCTGGTTTTAATAATTAAATCGGGCTATTAAATATGACAATAATAAGCAGAGGTCAGTCATTTTATGAACGGTTCAGAAACATTCCGTTTTCACCTGTAAGGTGGCCGTTCTTTTACGGATGGGTAGTGATCTTTGCCGGAATAATCGGAATACTTATGAGTATTCCGGGTCAGACTATCGGTGTATCGGTTTTTACCGATCATCTGATCGGGGCGCTTGATATTGGCAGGGTTAATCTCAGCACGGCATATATGGTTGGCACCATACTGAGTGGTTTGTTGATTCCGTTCGCCGGAAAGATTTATGATAAATATGGTGTAAGACCGGTTGTAATCGCGGCCGGCTTTCTTATGGGTTTGACGCTGATATACCTCGCGCGGATAGCTGATATAACATTGTTTTTATCAGATCTGGCATCGTTTATTGATCCTGTTGTAATAATTTTCGTCCTTATAACGGCAGGTTTTTTTTCACTAAGGTTTTTTGGGCAGGGGGTGCTGACTATGGCATCGCGCAACATGGTAATGAAGTGGTTTGATAAGAGACGGGGTTTTGCAAATGCCATACTGGGCATTACCATTTCTTTCGGGTTCTCATACTCACCCCAGGTACTCGATATTCTCATTCAGGGTAATACATGGCAGGGAGCCTGGCAGACTCTTGGTATTATTTCGGCAGTGGGTTTTGTAATTTTCGCATTTGTCTTTTTTCGCGATAATCCCACGATGTATGGTTTGATTCCGGATGGAAAAAAAATAATCAAGAAGAAAGAGGATGATCCGAATCTGCCTTTGTTGAAAGAATATGACCTGAAAGAAGCAAAAGCAACCTATTCCTTCTGGATATTCAACCTCTCCCTTGCGCTGCAGGCACTCTACGTCACTGCATTTACCTTTCATGTGATCTCTGTCTTTGCGGTTAACGGATATGATCAGAGAGCTGCAATTACAATTTTTCTACCGTCCTCAGTTGTGGCTGTGATTTTTCATTTTGCCGGAAGCTGGCTCAGTGATTATATGAGGCTTAAGTATTTTCTCCTGTTACAGGTTTTCGGGATGCTTGTAAGTATGGTTGCTTTGCTGTTCCTTGATTTTTCGCCTGCTTTCAGATGGGTGCTTATTGCCGGCAACGGCATCATGAATGGCATGTTCGGAATTTTGTCCGCTGTCACATGGCCCCGTTTTTTCGGGGTAAAGCATCTGGGTGCCATTTCCGGGTATGCAATGGGCTGGACGGTAATTGGAAGTGCTCTTGGCCCCTTTATGTTCAGTCTTTCCTACCGGGCAACCGGCCAGTATGATATTGCTGTCGGTATTTGCATTATTGCAGCGCTGACCCTTTTCATTCTCGGATTCAGGGCAGAAAATGTAAATCGTGGCTGACGCCTTATTCCTCTTTCGTTCCAGTGTATAACAGTCTGTTATCATGTTTTATAGGGCGTTTCAGGGGCCAGGTTATGCGGGTTTTCCAACAGGTTCTTGATTAAAACAAAATTATGCCTTATAATTGTATAGTGTAACAGGCACTTTCCATGCGCCGGTACACAGTTTAACCGATACCAAACCAAAAAACCGTACCTGTCATGCAAAAATTTCAGATTCTACTTATTTTTCTGTTGGCAGCTTTTCCGTTCAAATCAGAATGTCAGCAGCAACCCACGCTTTATCCCGGGGCAGTTCCAGGGATAAAAGGCGAGGAAACAGGATTTATTAAGCGCGAACAATACTCTATGAGTGTATTTTTCACAAGGGACAGCTATGAAAAGGTGAGGGCCTATTATGTAAACGAAAACACGCAGCCCCGCACTGAAAAGGGTGACAGCGAAAAAGGTAGAAGCGCCTTTTTTTCCTATGTGCGACGTATGCCTGACGATGTGGGAGTTACCATAACAGAAAGGATGGGCAGGTCAAGGGTTCCTGCTGCAATATTTTCGAAGTTGCAGGGACTTGCTGTTCAGGGAGTAATTCCTGAATCCAGGGTTGACCAGATTAAAGAGAAATACAGCTATCTTGAAAAGTGTTATTTTATCATGGAAAAAGATGAAGATGGTGAACTTGTATCTGTTGATGATCTTATTTACAGAAAGTATGACCGGAAGCTTGACCCCGAAAGAAGCGGTGAAGTTGACAAGGAGGAGATAATGCAAAAAGCACAACAGCTTATGAACCAGGGAAGGATGCAGGAGGGTATGGAGCTGCTGAAAAAAATGACCGAAGATCAGCTTGCCGGAATAGAACTGGCAACCAGCCCTGAAGCTGCCGAAATTTGGGTGGAGTGCCTTGATGAGATAGCTTCCAGTGCCTTTGATGTCAGTATTTCGATTTTGCTTTGAAAGTATCAATAATTTTGCATTACATCAACTATCAGGTATACCAAAGCCTTTTTAATATACAATTATTGAATTTCTGAATTTTGTGTTAAATATTTTTGTTTTTTAAAAATAAATAAATACATTTGGCCCCTAACGTGCGTTTGCTTTATTCAGTAAGATGATGTATAGTGGGATGAACTTCCTGGCAAAGTAATATTTGCTTTGCCGGCTTACCAGGATCTGATTGATCCTTAGATGAGCAATGAACAACCCTAATCATCTCACAAATTATCAACTAGCTTCCTCAAAAGAGGAGGAAGCTAATGGTTAACCTTGCATTGAAATTACATACTGGAATGCTCTACTCTTAAGTCATAATTACAAATATTGTTTAACTATTCCTAAAAACTACCGAATTATGAAGGGATACTCTAAAGATCAACCGCTTTGCAGCAAATTGACCCCGGCGGGCATTTTGCCAAAGTTCGTTCCTTTGGTATTGCTTTTTTTTGCAGCAATTAACCTTAACACCTATTCATCTCCCGGGGTTAATGAATTGCCAGCAGAAAAAGAGGTAATATCAGAACTAGCCAGTCAAAGGGAGATAAC
>SLKJ01000141.1 GCA_007134675.1 Bacteroidales bacterium | reverse complement strand
TGAAGTTTCTCAAAAGGCACCGGTGCTACTTCAATATGAATATCGATACGGTCAAGCAGTGGTCCGGAAATGCGGTTCAGGTATTTCCTTACCATTCCTGGCGGGCATACACAATCCTTATCAGGATGATTGTAGTATCCGCAGGGACAGGGGTTCATGGAGGCCACCAGCATAAATCCTGCCGGATAACTAACCGAATATTTCGACCGTGATATCTCTATTCTCCTGTCCTCCAGGGGCTGTCTAAGAATCTCCAGCACTGCACGCTGAAATTCAGGCAGTTCATCGAGGAAAAGCACTCCGTTATGGGATAGAGATACCTCACCGGGCCGTGGTATTACGCCTCCTCCAATCATTGCAGTTGCAGTTATTGTGCTGTGCGGCGAGCGGAAAGGACGTTGCCTCATCAGAGAGAGTTCATTTCCTGTCCTGCCCGCTACAGAATGTATCTTGGTTGTTTCGAGCGATTCCTGCAAGGTAAACGGAGGTAGTATGGATGGCAGGCAACGTGCCATCATGGTCTTACCGGAACCGGCACTTCCGATCATCAGAACATTGTGGCTTCCTGCCGCTGCAATCTCAAGTGCCCGTTTCACATTCTCCTGTCCCCTTACATCGGCAATATCCTTATCCACCTCGTTGCCCTGATCCTGAAACTCTTTTCTGGCATCAACAACAACCTGCTGCATGCTATCTGTCCCCGCGAAAAAGCCTGCCACCTCCGAAAGGTGAGCTGCACCATAAACTTCCAAACCCTTAACAATGGCAGCTTCACGGGCATTCTGAAGAGGAAGAATAAAGCCCTTAAAGCCTGTTTCAAGGGCTTTTATTGCTATTGGAAGAGCCCCTTTTACAGGACGCAGACTGCCATCGAGAGACAATTCCCCCATAATAATATAGTTGCTGGTCCGGTCCCCTGGAATCTGTCCTGAAGCGGCCAGAATACCTATGGCGAGAGTAAGATCATATGCCGAGCCCTCTTTGCGTATATCTGCGGGGGCCATATTGACCACTATTCTCCGGCCCGGCATTCGGAATCCGTTATTTTCAAGGGCTGTGGCAATTCTTTGCTGGCTTTCCTTTACGGCGTTGTCTGGAAGACCTACCATAAAATAACTGACCCCCTTTGTAATGCTAACCTCAACGGTAATTATCATGGCATCAATACCAACAAGGGCTGAGCCAAAAGTTTTTACAAGCATCAGGTAACAAGGGTTTAGGCTGAATACTATAGATTGAAACTATTTTGCTTTTATTTTTTTTGATGCTTTCTGCCACAACAGTTTCATATAACGGGGCAACACGCCAGCTGAATTTGGTCAATATCTTATGCAGCGAACTGAAAAACCGTAAGACCTGTGATTTTCAGACCTGTATATGCCGTCTTCGTTAATGCTGACCCCCCTTCTCCAGGCATGAAAGCCTTCTGTCCTGGTCGAGGTCCAGAAATACCCGGCCTTACCTATCTGGCTGAATTCTCCCGCCAGAAATCTGTTACCCCCTCTGAGCGCTTCAAACCCAATCTCTCCACCGGCCTGGATCAGCAGTCCCTGATCAACTCCCCTCCAAAATATCTCATCGGCACTTTCCCTTGACATACCGAGAAATAATTCAAGTATCTTCCATTCGCTGTCTGACGGAATATGCCATCCTTCCGGGCATATACCCTGCGCGCTCTCCTGAGTGCTGTACTGCATTGCCTCACCCCACTGGTAGAGTCCGCCATACTTATCACACATGGCCGGTTCATTGTCATAACAGTACTTTTCAATTATCCCATTATCCTTCTGATCTTCCGCCCCATCTATCATATACCCCCTGTTCAGATTGTCAGCCAGCCAGGTTTGATCGCCAAGCTGAAGGGTGCGGTATACAGTACCATCCTCCGGGTCAGTCCATCTCCCGTACAAAGCTGATCTGTCGTCCGAAGAATCCCTTTCGCAGGCTATCGTGAAAATTAAAAATAGGATCCATACAGAACAGCTCAATATCCGGAGAACTTTATCAGGCCTCTTCATATTCAAGTTACAAATTATTTTCAATATATAAAACAAGCGCATGGATTATTTTCAGGTGTAACTCCTGAATCCTGTCAGCATACCCGAAGTGCGGAACCCTGAGTTCGACGTCACATATCTGTGTAAGCTTACCCTTGTCAGGACCGGTAAGTGCAACTATCTTCATTCCCTTTTTTTTAGCCGTTGCAGCGGCCGAAAGAATGTTTTTTGAGTTTCCACTGGTGCTTATTGCCACCAGCACATCACCGCTGTTGCCTATCCCTTCGATAAATCTGGAAAATATCTGTTCAAATCCATAGTCGTTGGCTGTGCAGGTAATAAATGACTGATCACTGACAGAAACAGCCGCTATCGGCGGACGGTCCTTTCTGTATCGGCCGGTAAGCTCTTCTGCAAAATGCATGGCCTCACACATTGATCCACCGTTACCACAGGAAATGATCTTTCCCCCCTGAGATAATGAATTAACCATCAGTCTGCCTGCCTGAGCAATACGCTCAAAATTATCATCATTCGATAAATAATTATCCAGCAGTATACGGGCCTCCTCAAAACTCTTCTTTACTTCATCTGTATAAAGCATATTTATCAATTTGATATTCTATTAGTTATGTTTAACAGGTAATTCACATTCAGTGTTTCAATTCCGATGGAACCCCCATGCTGGTTTTATGCATGCATTTTTGTGCAATCTGGTCCATGGACGATCTATGCATAAAAAAACAGGTGTTAATTATTATACCCAACCTCGTATATCTACGAGGGGTATTAAAGTTAAAAGTAGTGTTTTTTTCCAAAACAGTAACCAGTCCCCGAAAATACCAGCAAATTTAATACGAACAAATCAAGTTAATTTAACTGCGTCGATTTTTCATTTGGCGGAAATTGCCAGATGAAAAATTCAGATGAAATAGTTTTCATCTACTTTTGCCTTAACTTTGTAAAAAAAACAAAGATATGTTAGGTAGACTCTTTAAACTGCCAAAAATCAAGCAGTTTTATTACAAACCCAGGTACTATGATGAGAGAAAGGAGGCACTGGACAAACGCATAGCCCAAATTAAAGCCGAGATGGGAATAACAGATGACCAGCCTGAAGGTAACAAATACTTCAGAGGTGACTATAAGACACACATCAAAGGGCAGATGAAAAGCTATTTCAAGCATACCAGAAAGCAAAAAAGAACATCCAACATGAGATTACTGGTCATATTACTCATACTGCTGGCACTTGCCTGGTATATCATCTATTATTAATCATACCATTCAGAATGGCAGATATTATTCAATTACTTCCGGATACAGTTTCAAATCAGATCGCAGCAGGTGAAGTTATTCAGAGGCCCTCATCAGTGGTCAAGGAGCTGGTTGAAAATTCCGTTGATGCGGGAAGCACTGTTATTAAAGTGATAGTAAGGGATGCAGGAAAAAACCTGATTCAGGTAGTAGATAACGGCTGTGGTATGAGCGAGACAGATGCCAGGCTTTCTTTTGAACGGCACGCCACCTCAAAGATAAAAAACGCTGATGACCTTTTTGCTATAAAAACGATGGGCTTCAGGGGAGAAGCCCTGGCATCAGTCGCTGCCATAGCGGAACTTGAGCTGCAAACGAGGAGGCAGGAAGACGAAACGGGAACACTCATAAACATAAAGGGGGCCCGGTTTATAAGGCAGGAAGCCGTATCATGCAGGGCAGGTTGTATTTTCAGTATAAAAAACCTCTTCTTTAATGTTCCCGCACGAAGGAAATTCCTGAAAACCAATACAACCGAATTAAGGCATATTGTAAATGAGCTTCAGCGTATTGCCCTTGCCCGTCCGGAAATTGAGTTTTCTCTTCAAAATGACGGCACCGAAATACTTCACCTTCCACCTGCCAATAACAGGCAGCGCATAATCCATGTCTTCGGTAAAAATATCAATCATCAGCTTGTCGAAATAAAAACAGAGACCAGCCTTGTCAATATAAAAGGTTACATAGCAAAACCACAACATGTAAAAAAAGCTGCCGGTGAACAGTTCTTTTTTGTAAATAACCGTTATATGCGTCATCCCTATTTCCATAAAGCGCTTATGCAGGCTTTTGACAAGCTTTTGCCCCCGGAAGCCATTCCGTCATATTTCATCTATTTCGAAGCGGATCCCGGAACAATAGACGTTAATATCCACCCCACCAAGACAGAAATTAAATTTGAGAATGAGAAGGCAATCTGGCAGGTCCTTATGGCATCGGTAAGAGAGGCATTAGGTAAATTTAACCTGGTACCATCAATTGATTTCAACACTGATGGTAAAATAGATATGCCATTGGCCAACCGTGACAGGGATGCTGTATCGCCTGAAATAGTTGTAAATCCTGATTATAACCCTTTTAATGATAAACAGGATGCTTCATCTTTTAATAAGTGGTCTGATCATAAGAAAAGCAGGCTGGATAACTGGGAAGAACTCTACAGGGGATTTGAATCAGACAGGAGCATGGCACACGGAAAAGGCACATTGCAAAAAGAAGGTGAACCGGATGAAACTGATTCTGAAAAAGGTAAAGATGATACTTTCATTGCTGGCGCCACTCCGGCTCTTTTGCAGGTCAAGAACCGTTATATTCTTATACCTGTTAAGTCAGGGCTGATGATTATTGACCAGAAAAGAGCCCATGAACGCATTCTTTATGAAAAATTCCTTAAAACGGTCCGCTCAGGGTCCTTTGTAGCTCAACAACAGCTTTATCCCGTCAATATTGAACTGAGCCACTCCGACTACCTGCTGGTCAGGGATCTGGCCGGGGAGCTGGCTGCTTTTGGTTTTGACATAAGGGACTTTGGTCCTCAAAGCATAGTGGTATCGGGATGCCCCGTAGATGCAGGCAATACCGACCCTGCAATGATTATAGAGAGCCTCCTGTCCGAATATAAATCATCAGGTTCAGCATTCAGGGAAAGTCCGCGTGAAAAGATTGCCTTTAACCTGGCCAGGTCTTCGTCCATTGGCTACGGAAAACCTCTTACAAAGGAAGAAATGCAGGAGATAGTAGACAGGCTTTTTGCGAGTGAGTTACCAAATTATTCACCGGATGGGAAACCAGTCGTGGTAATAATCAACAATGATGATATTGAGAAGAAATTCATGTAGCCATAATCCGACAATCCCACAAAATCAGTCTTAATTAAACTTTAAGTTAGAAGATTTTGATAACCATTTACTAATTTTACAATCTGTTATCAGTAAAGGGCGAACTAAACATAAAGGACCATGTCTTGTTGATAATAAGGCATACATAAAAGCAATCAACCATGATGTTAGGAAGATTCGGAGGAATTCCGCTGGTAGTAAAGAACCTGCTTATAATAAATATCCTGATGCTGTTTGCAACATTTGTATTCAGTGGCACCTTTGACATTCAGCTTACACGCATACTCGGGCTATACTATTTTGAATCTGAACTTTTCCGGCCTTACCAGATTATAACGCACATGTTCATGCATGGGGGACTGGCGCATTTGTTTTTTAACATGTTTGCACTTTGGATGTTCGGAAGGGTTCTGGAATCTGTCTGGGGCAGCCAGCGCTTTCTGATCTATTATTTTGCTACCGGACTTGGTGCAGCAGCACTCCACACCTTTGTAAACCACCTGGAGATGTCATCCATGATCAATGCAGCGAATAGTTTCATGAATAATCCCACACCCGACCTTTTCAGGGAATTTATCAGCAACCACATACCCAGTCCCCGAAGAGAGGTTTACGATTTCATCATGAACTGGTCGGATGATCCGGGAAACCGGGCATACATAACACAGGCGGTAACTATGGTTGAAAACAGTCTGAGGCACAGAATGAACATCCCTACAGTGGGGGCTTCAGGTGCCGTTTTCGGTGTCCTTCTTGCCTTCGGCATGCTGTTTCCAAATACACGTCTGATGCTTCTTTTCCCACCCATACCAATAAAGGCGAAATACTTTGTCATAGCCTATGGATGTATTGAGCTGTATCTGGGTCTCACACGACCAGGTAGTAATATTGCACATTTTGCCCACCTCGGGGGTATGCTCTTCGGGTTCCTTCTGATAAAATACTGGCAGAAGAACACAAGAAACTTCTTTTGAGAACGTTTTTGACTGATAACCGGTAATTTATTGCAGTTAATAACAGTCACCATTAGCTTTGGCAAAATAAATGAGTATTGCAGACGAAATAAAAGAATCATTCAAAAAAGGAACCATCCTGACAAGGCTGATATATATTAACCTTGCGGTTTTTGTCGCCGTAAAGTTCATACAGGTTCTTTTTTTTCTCTTCAGTACCGGACAACCAGGAACCTTCTATATTCTTAACTGGCTGGCTGTTCCCGCAGATTTCCCGGAGCTGCTAACAAGGCCATGGACCATCTTTACCTATATGTTCCTGCATGAGGGCTTTCTGCACATATTGTTCAATATTCTTTGGCTTTACTGGTTTGGCAGAATATTTCTCGAGTACCTTGATGAGAAGAAACTGCTGGGGGTTTACCTGCTGGGGGGACTGGCGGGAGCTGCACTTTATATCCTTGCCTTCAATCTATTTCCGGTCTTTGCGCAGGTACTTCCGGTTTCGCGGGCCCTTGGGGCATCAGCAGCAGTTCTTGCAGTGGTTATATCCATTTCCGTTTATGTACCCAATTACACAATTAACCTGATTTTTATTGGACCGGTACGGCTGAAATACATAGCAGCCGTTATGATCGTTTTGGATATTATAAGCATAGCAGGCAGCAATGCCGGAGGTCATATTGCCCATCTTGGCGGTGCGCTTTTCGGATGGTTCTTCATCAGGCAGTACAGGCAGGGCAGGGATATCACAAAAGGGATCAACCTGGCCTTTTATAAGCTTTCAGGATGGATGGCACCTGGGAAAAAACTGAAAGTTGAATACCGAAAGCCCGGAAACGACTATGAATACAACAGGCAAAAGGCAGAAAAACAGCAGCGTATAGATGATATACTCGACAAGATATCCAGGTCCGGCTATGACAGCCTTTCGAAAGAAGAGAAAGAGCTGCTCTTCAGGGTCAGCAAAAGGGATTAATTAAATTGTCCTATCCGATGTCAAAGGTTGGCAAAAATAACAGATCTCCGGGCAGAGGAAAAAGAATCCTGTCGTACCTGAACACCAGAATTAAAGTCCTCCTGCATAATACCATTATGCTGATAAATCTGTTTTTTGTCATACTTCTTCTGCTTTCATACCTTTCCACCCGTATCAGTCCCCAGGACCTCTGGATACTGCCATTTTTCGGACTGGTTTATCCTTTATTGCTGATTATCAACATTATTTTTATTGTCTACTGGGCATTGAAACGAAAGCTTGTGCTACTTTACTCTTTGATCGCAATACTTTTAGGATATAATCACCTGAGCAATACATTTCAGTTCAGATTATCGCAAAAGCAGCCTAAGGACCCGGATAATACCTTTACCTTCCTGTCCTATAACGTGAGGCTCTTCAACCTCTGGAAATGGATCGATGACCCCTCGGTAAAAAACAATATATATGAATTTCTGCTCAGCGAGGATGCGGATATTCTATGCTTACAGGAATATCTTTTCAACACTGAAGACCCATATAATAATTCCAGAAATTTCAGGAGGCTCCACGCCCGCCACAGCCATATTGAATATTCCAGCTCCAATGGGAAGGACTTTAACTTCGGGCTTGCCACTTTCAGCCGGTATCCGATTGTGAATACCGGCAAAATAGAGTTTGCAAACAGCAGCAATTTAAGCATTTACACAGACATTGCAATTAATAATGACACCATAAGAATATTCAATAATCACCTGCAGTCGGTCCAGTTTACCCAGGAGAACCTTAATTTTCTTGACAGCCTGGGTAAACATGATAACAGGAGAAACATAGAGGGAATCAAAAAAGTTGGGTCACAACTCAGGCATGCCTTTATAAGACGCTCCCGCCAGGTTGAAACAATAGTACGCCACATAGAACAATCTCCGCATCCTGTTATCATTACAGGTGATTTTAACGACACCCCGGTTTCCTATACTTACAGGAGATTGACACATCAGGATCTGGATGATGCATTTGTACGTTCAGGAACAGGTATTGGCAGCACATATATTACACCGATACCTTTCTTAAGGATTGACTATATTCTCCACAGCAGGGAACTTGAATCCTTCTACTTTGATTCACCCAGAATTATTCTTTCAGACCATTACCCACTGAAGTGTGAGTTTTCTTTCAAAAGGGCAGACGTTCAAGATCGACGTTCCCACCGGTAAGTATAATTGCTATTCGCATTCCTTTAAAAATCTGAGGGTTTTCAAGTATAACAGCAAGGGGAACGGCAGATGAGGGTTCGATAATCAGTTTCATTCTTTCCCATATAAGACGCATTGCCCTTATTATGCTCTCTTCCCCGGCACATATTATATCATCAACATATTCAAGGGTAATCTTAAAGGTAAGCGGACTAAGCGAAGTCAGTAATCCGTCAGCCACGGTATTGGGTATCAGGGGAGGTTGAAGGACTCCGGTTTTGAATGACCGGAAAGCGTCGTCGGCATTTTCCGGTTCAGCGGCAATAACCCTTGTCTCAGGTCGCATATTTCGGACTGTTATGGCAGTGCCGCTTAGCAAACCGCCGCCGCCCACTGGTACCATGACAATATCAACCGGTCCCGAATCCTCCAGAAGCTCTTTGGCAGCAGTTGCCTGTCCGCAAATAACGTTAAAATTATTGTAGGGGTGGATGAATGCAGCCCCGGTTTCCGACACCACCCTGTCCAAAGTGCTCTCCCTTGATTCAAGGGTAGGAGTGCAGAAGGTAATATCTGCACCATACCCGGCCACAGCCTCCTGCTTAATGCGTGGTGATGTTTCCGGCATAACAATATGCGCTTTTATGCCTCTGTTGCGTGCTGCAAGGGCGACTGCCGCAGCATGATTACCCGAAGAGTGTGTCGCTACTCCGTTTTCAGTTAAAGCTTTATCAAGCGACAGGACTGCATTTGTAGCCCCCCTGATCTTGAATGCCCCCACCTTCTGGAAATTCTCGCATTTGAAGAGAAGCTCACTGCCTATGATTTTGTTAATTGCCTGGCAGCTTAAAACAGGAGTGCGATGAACCCATGCACTGATCCTTGAATGTGCTTCAAGCACATCATTCCATTGGGGAATTTGCATAAAATCCATCCGTTAAATGAGTTGTTAAAATAAACTTTTTCCGCGAGCCAAACAAGTAAAACATTCTCAGCACCATGCGCCTTCTTTTTCAGGATAAAGAGAAATACCGGCAATTGTACTGATGAACCGGCAATTTCAAAGCACAGAGAAGCAATTGCAAAAAATAATTTAAAAAGTGGCCTAATCTATGTAACTTTAGCCCGTAAAAGCCAGAATCATATGCAGAGTACCGCAAAGGAAATAATAGAGCAGGCCTGGTTAAACCGGGAATTACTTAAAAACAAAGATGTTATTGAAAGTATTGAATCAGTCATTTACGACCTGGACAAAGGCGTAGTTAGAGTGGCAGAACCCACCGATAAAGGTTGGAAGGTAAATGACTGGATAAAAAAGGCTGTCATCCTCTATTTCCCCGTAAGGAAAATGGAAATAAGCGAAGCCGGTCCCCTGGAGTTTCATGACAAGATGAAGCTCAAAAAGGGTTACGACAGCATAGGTGTCAGGGTGGTTCCTCATGCAGTTGCCCGCTATGGCTCCTTCCTGGGCAAGGGCGTTATCATGATGCCTTCGTATGTCAACATAGGTGCCTGGGTTGGTGAAAATACCATGGTCGACACCTGGGCTACGGTGGGCTCATGCGCACAGATAGGGAAGAATGTCCATCTCAGTGGAGGGGTGGGCATTGGAGGAGTGCTTGAGCCGGTTCAGGCTGCCCCGGTTATCATAGAGGATAATTGCTTTATAGGTTCGCGGTGCATCGTGGTCGAAGGGGTCAGGGTTGAGAATGAAGCAGTACTTGGCGCCAATGTTGTGCTGACCATGTCCACCAGGATAATAGATGTAACCGGCAATGAGCCTGTGGAGTTCCGCGGGCGGGTTCCCGGCGGCTCTGTTGTAATACCCGGCACTTTCCCGAAAAAGTTTCCCGCCGGTGAATACCAGGTTCCCTGTGCCCTGATTATTGGAAAAAGAAAGAAATCTACTGATCTGAAAACCTCCCTTAACGATGCATTAAGGGAGTATAATGTTTCTGTTTAGCCGTCAGAGAACGGTCCGTGACTGCAGGTTCTGATATCCTGAATTTTTTTCATGAAACGCAGGCCATAAAAACAGTTGTCACAACACCATAAATCAAACATTATGAACGATGATCTGGATTTGGCCCTCGAGACACTCAAACGCGGCGGCACGATATTATATCCGACTGATACCATCTGGGGCATAGGATGTGACGCCACCAATAATCTGGCTGTAATGAAGATCTTCAATATAAAAAACAGGGAAGATACCAGACAGATGCTTATCCTGATTGATGATGCAGATAACATAAGTCATTACGTCGAAAACGTCCCGGATATTGCTTTCACTTTTATTGATTCGGCCAAAAGGCCCCTGAGCTTAATCTTTCAAAAGGCAAAAAACCTGGCGCCTTCACTTATTGGTCAGGATAAGACCATAGGCATAAGAGTGGTGCAGGACGACTTCTGCAGGGAACTTATTAAAAGGCTAGGAAGACCGATTGTTTCCACCTCGGCAAATGTAAGCGGCAGTCCCCCACCCGGCAGTTTCATGAAAATAGACCGGAGCATTAAGGATGCCGTCGACTATACCGTCAGGTGGAGACAGGATGATTTAACAACTTCAGCACCTTCAGACATAATTAAATTCGGGGAGGAGGGAGAGATAATAAAAATACGCTGAGCCTCTTCAGGTGATCTCTTTTTACTGATCCTCAGCTCATGGTTTCATTTGACTGCTGGTTGTTCCCGGCTCCGCCTGCTTACACCGGTTCCCCTTACCGGTCAGTTTGCATTAATCACCCTGCCCGATCCGGAAATCCTGGCATCGATCAGCGGTGCTCCCGTGTAGACCACCCGTCCGCTGCCATATTGTAAAGAGGTTAAAAAAACAGCCCGCTGCATCAATTTTTAATTATTTTTGTATGTTTCAGGAAAATTCTGGCTCATAAGGATAAACACACGAACCATGCTGAAAAAAACAAATAAGGAAGAGAATGACCCGGAATTCTCTCACTTCACCCCGGTTAATATAAGGTTCAATGATATAGACATAATGGGGCATGTCAACAATGCTGTTTTTCAGGACTATTTCGATTATGCAAGGCTGAGTTATTTCAGCAAAGTCTTCGGTGAACCTTTATCGTGGGATAGTATAACCCTTATCCTGGCCCATATATGCATAGATTATCACCAAACGGTGCATCTTAATGATGAGATCCTGATAGCCTCAAAAATAGCTCTTATCGGTAATAAAAGCCTGCAGATGACGCAGGAAGTCCATAAAATGCCCGAAAAGAAATTAATGGCTTCCAGCCATGCTGTCCTTGTTTCAATTGATGCTGCCAGCAACTGCTCAGTCAGTGTTCCGGAAAAATGGAAAGAGCGGATAACAGCTTTTGAGAAAAAGGTGGGATTCAAGTACAGGTAAATCATAAAATTACTGCCCTTTTCATTTCAAGAGCAGTCCGGTCGGGATATTATATTTCCGGCAGGATCATCTGCATGCCGTCCCGGTCATGAGTAAAGGTCAAACAATCCGTCAGGGGCTGAAATATTAATCACCCGGCGGTTATGATCAATCATTTTTACAATGTCCTGATGGAATGGAACAAGAATTTCAGTGCCATCTCTATCAATTATCATAACTGGATTCTCAGGCGCTTCAATTATCTCCCGGAGGATACCGGAATAGCCAAAATTCTCATCTACCACCCGGAAACCTGTGAGTTTTTCATAACCCTCATCCTCCTTCTGCCTGATTTTTTTGAATTTATGCTTTTCAGAGAAAACAGTGCAATTCACAAATTCCGAGGCCTGCTCAGAGGTATGGGTTTCATCAAATTTTACAAGAGCAGTGTAGTCGTCAATAAAGCGGAATTCAGAAATAAAAAAAGGAACCGGTATTCCGTCGATCCTGACAAAAACCGGTTCTCCTTCTTCAGGCTCTTCTTCGGTGTAAAAAGGCAGTTTAAGGACAAGGTGGCCCCCTATCCCGTGAGTTTTCAGAAATACGCCCAACAATTGTAAATCCTCGGCACGCAACATGCAGAAATTATGTTATGTTAAGCTCCCTGCCTGTTCTACTTTTTTAGAATCAGGATTTCTCACCGGGTTTATCAGAGGATTTACCGGAGGCTTTCTTTCCTTTAGCTTCTTCAGGAGTTTTCTCTGCAGGTGCCTCTTCAGGAGTTTTCTCCGCAGGTGCTTCTTCAGGAGCCTTCTTCGCAGGAGCTTCTTCAGGAGTTTTCTCCGCAGGTGCCTCTTCAGGAGCCTTCTCGGCAGGTGCCTCTTCAGGAGTTTTCTCCGCAGGTGCTTCTTCAGGAGCCTTCTCGGCAGGTGCCTCTTTTTGATCTTCTTGCGCCCTGGCAGCGGCAGCGGCAGCCTCTTCAGCAAGTTCAGAACTTCTCTTTGCGATTTCTGCAGCCCTTGCTTCGTTTATTTTAGATTCCTCTTCCAGCAAGCGTTGATATTCCTCTTTCTTTTGGCCAAGGACCCTGTCTCTTTTCGCTTCTATTTTTGCTTCCTTATCCTTCATCCAGGCTGAAAAACGATTTTCAGCCTCTTCCTCTGTAAGTGCACCTTTTTTAACACCGTTAATAAGATGCTTTTTCATTAATACTCCCTTATAGGAGAGGATAGCTCTACAAGTATCTGTAGGTTGAGCGCCCTTGAGAAGCCAATCTAATGCTCTATCAAAATCCAGTTCAATAGTAGCAGGATTAG
>SLKJ01000149.1 GCA_007134675.1 Bacteroidales bacterium | reverse complement strand
CGTTGTATTGTTTAAGGAATTCCCTTGTAAAACTCACTGTATTACCAGTTACATCATCAACCAGGAGGAATTCATAGTTGCCTGCATTATTCAGATCCTGCTGTTTTCCGTAATCTGCCGGTGGACTGGTGAGGATACCCATCCCCTTCATCTGTATAAGCAGAACAGTGTCTCCGGCCTGGAAAAGTTCAGGGTTACTTACGGTAACAGATTGATCATCAATGCCTATTGATTCGACAGCAGAATAATCGTTGATTATACCCGATATCTCGGACTGCGCAAAAAGACTTGAGGGAGAAAAGAATAGAACTAATAACAGGCACAAGTATACCAGAGTATGCATCTTAATGGTTGCACCCGACTTAAGCCCGAATTTGATTTTATATCTCAGCACGGTAATTCTTTGAACATATTATTTTTAGGTGCTACCAACTAATAATTTACAGCCTGGTTCCGGATTGAAATTGAACAAATATAACAATTATAACAATTACTAGGATGTCTTATAAAGACTGGCAGCACAAATTTTACGCACAGAGCATGCAGAAAGTTACATTAAGTCAGCCATAATACCGGGGTTTCATGGCCATACGGTTCACTTCCCCGAAAGGGTTATTAAAACTTCAATTGTTACTGTCTCTGTCTCCATCTGATGCAAGCGGGAGTCTGAACCAGAAACAACTTCCTTTGCGGTGTTCAGTTGTATATCCTACTGTTCCGCCTGATTGCTCAACGATGTTCTTTACTATTGCAAGACCAAGTCCCGTGCCCCCTGATTTTGATGTGAAGTAAGGTGTAAACATCTTATCCTGTAATTCCGGAGGGATACCTTCACCATTATCCGTTATCTTTACAAGAGCCATCTCCTTGTCCCTGATCAGTTCAATTGTGATAATACCTTTTCTGTCTCTGGGGACAGATTGAACGGCATTCTTCATCAAATTGATAAATATCCGGTTCAGCTGCATCTTGTCGGAAGTTACATTCAGCTCGTCTATACCATTCAGCCTGACAACTATCTCAATATTCTCTGTGTTTGAGAATAATTCGGAGATATTCTTTATGGAGCTCACAATGTTTACCTTCCCCTTGTTTGTCCCCGGAAGTTTTGCAAAATGCGAAAAAGCCGTTGCAATTGATGACAGGTGGTCTATCTGTTCCACGAGATTGCGGGTCGTATTTTTTAAGATTTCATCCCAGTTGTCAACCTTATCATCCCAGGCTCTCTGAAGGTGCTGAATACTAAGCTTCATTGGAGTCAGGGGATTTTTGATTTCATGTGCAATCTGTTTGGCCATTTCCCTCCATGCACTTTCACGCTCTGATTTGGCAAGCAGATCGGCACTGTTTTCAAGCTCTTCAACCATCCGGTTATACTCTTTTATCAGGTTACCTATCTCATCATCACTTTCATAATCTATCTGTTCATTTTTCTTTCCGATTGAAAGCTGGCGGAGCTTGTTTTGTATCTGTTGAAGAGGCCTTGTGATTGTGTTGGAGATGATAATGGCTATAAGGATGGTAATCAGTATAAGAATTGCGTAGATGTTGACCACTGCTACCACCAGGGTGTATATTTCTTTTGTAAGGATAGATGACCGGGTGAAATATGGCAGGTTCAGGTAGGATAGAATTTCATTGTCAGCATTTGTTAAAGGCACGTATGCAGAAAGATAGGAGAGATTGCTTATTGACTCTTTATGCACAAATCTTGCAGTATTTTTAAGCAACATCTCCGAATATGCTTCCGGATTCATCTGCTCCCCTATCAGTCCCAGTTCAAATACTTCAGGACGTGATGAAGCATATATATTACCCTGCAGGTCATACATGTTAATATCAGAGTAAAATACATTTGAGAGCTGCATCAGCAGGCCGGTTATATAATCCCTCATTTCAGGGGTCAATTCCCTTTCCAGACCCAGTCTGTATTCAATGTCAATGAGGACGGACTGGATCTTTTCACTTATGCTTTCATACTGTTTGTTCTCAAATTGTCTGATATTATAATATACCGTGCCGATTCCAATAATGATAAGTGAAAGTAAAAGTACACCTATCATTGAGAACTTAATTTTGTTCTTGAAGTCTATCCGCCACTTTCCGATATTGAAAGGGTATTTACAGATAAGGAGCGCCAGGCTGTACAGCAGGTAGAAAAATGCAAAACTGTACGAAAATGAAGTAAGCAGATCAATCGTGGTGGTTTTGGGTTTGCTCAGCACTATAACATTATCCTGGTCAATCTGATATACAATATGTTCATATCCGTTCTTTTCTGCAAAAGAAAACTCTTTATCCAGGTCAGTTTCAAATTGCAGACTAAGGGTATATGGATAGGTTCCTGTACGTGTAATTAACCTGTCTTTATTATACTTTGCATAAGAATAATCTGCCATTACCGGGTTTCCCGGGAACTTCCCCTCAATAAGCAACTCCGGATAACCCAGATGATCGGTGAGCAATTTGCTGTCGAGAGATATAAAAAGAGCTTTTTCCCATGGGTACTCATCAAATTCATACAATATAACGCCAAGGTAGCTGATTCTGCCGGTAAGGTTATCAAGAAAATGAAATCCGGAACCCGGGGAGACGGGCACTCCAAAATCATCAATCATATCATAAAAGAAAGGGTAGCACTCTACGAGCTCATTCACATCCTCCAGCCAGAGATCGAAATCGGGACCGCATGCCACACTTTGTAAATCATATTTTCGGAAATATCCGTTAAAATAGTTGTTTCCCAGGTAGTCATAAAGCTCATAATCATCGTAATACTCTGATGAGAGGGCTGTTATCATTATGCTGTCTTCATTTAGCCTCTCCTCTATTTCCTCAAGCAGATATTCGGCAATCTGATCACGCTCATTTGCCAGGTTTACCACAAGTACCTGCTTGATATTTTTCTCTTTCCTCCGGCTTTCATTTGTTATGAAAGCAAGAGTGAAAACTGATATAATCAGAACCAGAAAGACCTGAAACGAGTAGGTATATCGGTACCTGAAATACCTTATGGCGATAATGCTTCCGGTAAGGACAATGAAAAATGCAATTGCATAGGGGTTGATGATGTTCCCTGCAGTGCTGTAGATAAATATTGCTGAAATAAACGTAATAGAAAAAATTAAGATAAAGCTTCTGATTTCCACCAGGGTTGAGGAAAGAAATACTATCCGGTCGGCAATAAGTACCAGGGATGTAATCAGAATAGCTAATATCAGATAAGCTATGAGACTCAAAATGTTAAGATAAAAAAAGTTGTATACCTCCATCTGTATGTTCGAATTATGAATAAGGCCCTGAAACATATAGTTGAAGAATAGCATGAACGCAACCAGCAACAGGCTCAGCATGCTTACCCGTGCTATGCTCTTGACGCTGCGGGGATTGGTTTCCCTGTCCCTCAACCTGAAGTGGACCGAAAAGATGATGGAAATGAATAGAATAATTACCGCATTGATAAGAAAATCGCCCAGTGAAGGGAACAGCGATGATTTTGCATAATGCTGGGGTTGAAAAATAATGAAATTTCTGAATATTTCCGGGTAACCACTATCAAGCATAATATACCGGATTATCACCAAAATCAAGACCACCAGCAGAAACCAGGTATTTCGGTAGAGGATTTTGTTGAATTTAAAAACTGTGAAGCTCCGATAGAGAAACAAAAGAAAAATAGCAAATGCTGCAGAATAGATAAAGCATGTAAATCTGGAGAAAGTATTACGGTATACCGGTGTTTGAGGCTCCTCAATAGCGAATAGAAATTCGCCGTCGGGATTTTTGATGTGATTTTTTCCTGTGGGACTGAAATTGAGTTCTGCTTCAGGAAACAGATTGAATTCGTGATGGAATTGATTAACCAGGAACTCATTTTCAAACACGTAATCGTGTTTTATCAGAATCAGTCCCATCAGGTCCAGAGAGTCAACTGTCTTTCGACGGGTAACCACAAACCAGCCATTCCCGGGATTGATAACCTCTTTGTCTGTCTCTGAGATGGGGTCATTCAGCTGAAGGGGCAGGACATTACTGTTCCAGAATTCAAGAACCTTATTCTGGTAACCGAGTATTACTATGCCGCTATTATCATATAACCCGTAGAATTGTTCAGCATAATTGGTCTTGAATCCGTCCAGCCCGTGTTCTTTTATGATAGAGTCAATTATTTCAAGATTTTCATTTGCTTTGCTGTATTTACCATTAAGAACTTTCTGGAAGTGGCTGGTATTTACTTTTTCAGAATCAAGGGTCGCCGAGTTTTTATCCAATACCGCCGCAGAAATATATACCAAAAATGCAATAAGCAGAAGCCGGTAGTTAGTTATTTTGGTTCTTATCTTCGACATAATCATGAAATCCCTGTACGGGAAATATATACAATATTAATACCAAATTCAAAAATGATTCATTGTTTTAAATTGGTTCATGATAAACTTTTATCCATGATGGTATGGTTCACCTCTTATAATTGTCGCAGCTCTGTACAATTGTTCAGCCAGTATCAGACGGACCATCTGATGTGTAAAAGTCATAAATGAGAGAGATATTTTATGGTCTGCCTTGCTGTAAAGTTCATCGTTAAATCCATATGCACCCCCGGCAACAAAGACCAATTCCCTGTATCCACGGTTCATTTTATCTTCAATAAACCGGGAAAATCCTTCCGAGCTGTAAGATTTACCCTTTTCATCCAGAAGCACAACGAATGATGAGCTGCTTAATGCAGAATTAATTTTTACGCTTTCGCGGATACTTGCTTTTCCGGAAGCGTGCTTTGGCCTTTTGCCTGATTCTCCGATTATTTTTATTTCTAATGGAAAATAACGTTTTAGTCTTTTTGCATATATGTCAATACCTCCTTAAGATAAGGGTCTTCTGTTTTGCCGGTAAAAAGAAGGGTTAACTTCATGAGCAGAAATTTTAATAGATACTAATAAACATGATATTATGATTGATCAGGTCATGAATGCTTTATTTTGCCTGTAGACCCATTCAGGGAGACCGGTAAAGTTATTTTAATTTTTGGTTTAACCGGGTATTGCCGGTATATGTTAAATTATTTTAAATAATTTGTTCCCGAAACATGCAATTGGCTCGCTTTTTGATGTACTGAAGCGGGTTAAAATAACTGTGAGAACCAGAGATGCAAACATTTTTAAGTTTTGTTAGTGGTGTTCATTCTTTTTCCTGCGTTAATTTTCTCAATACTTTATAATATTAACCAAACTAATTTAAAGATGCAGATCAAGAGCCGACTAATGGTATTGTTAACATTTGCCTTCTTCTGTTTTGCGTTGACCGGGGCCTCCCTGTCCCGGGAAATTCCTGAAGGAATAACTGAATCCTTTAAGAAGGGGGATTCCCGGGAGCTTGCTCGGCACTTTAACAAAAACATTGAGCTTGTTTTGCTTGGTAACGAGGATGTATACAGCAAATCTCAGGCCGAACTTATTTTAAGAAATTTTTTTCTTGAAAATAAACCGGTAAAATTTGACCTGCTTCACCATGGAGGCAAAAAGTCGTCCAGGTATGCTATCGGTAACCTGCAGACTGAAAACGGAGATTTCAGAATTTACTTTCTTTTGAGGGTCATAGAGGACACTCCTCTAATTCAACTTTTGCGAGTTGAGGTCAAAGAGGAGCCATCCTGAATTCATCCCTCATAATTAAAGGGAATCGTTATTTTTCAGGCTCATAATCTTCCAGGGCTTTCATCAGTTTCTTTCTCGAGAAGAATATCCTGCTTTTTACAGTTCCTATATTCAGATCCATTTTTTCAGCGATCTCCTTATATTTATAGCCTGATGTGTGCATTTCAAATGGGATCCTGAACTCGTCTTCAAGAGAATCGATTTTTTTGTTTATCTCTTCCACTGAGATTCCGGTATCCGGTTTTAAGCCGGCCGATTCTTCTGCCTTATTCAGAAAGTACAAATCTTTGGTATTATCGAAAGTTGTATTTTGTTTAACCGACTTCCTGTAGTTATTTATGAAAGTATTTTTCAAAATAGTGAATGTCCATGCTTTTAAATTGGACTGGTCTGTAAACTGTTCGCGGTACGTTAATGCCTTAAGGAATGTTTCCTGAACAAGATCACGTGCATCCTCCTGGTTGGCAGTCAGGCTGTATGCGAACCTTTCGAGATTTTTCTCGAGGTTTACGAGTTGATGGTTGAATTCTATTGCAGTCATAATTGTTTATTTTTTTCTGGTTAAATGTTTAACAAATATACGGCGGAAATAAACAAAAAACAAATATTTAATCAATAAAAAGTCTAAATAAATGTTAAATAGCCTGTAATAGACTGCATAATAGTAAAATAGAATTAATAAAAATAAAAAATGTTTATCATGAAAGCTGGAAGACTAAACAAAAAATATATTCTGATTGGTTTGGTAAGAGGCAGCAGCAATATAAAATGTTTAATCTCAGTTAGTAAGGAAAGTGGGATTTTTGACCTGGTTAAGCAGGACCTTACCGGTTTATTTAACAGAATATAGAATTGCCCCTGTTTTATAAATTGCCGGGGGGTGAAATCCCTGAAGGAATCAGGGTAAATATGATTATCCGGATCAGAAGTCCTGGGGGCAATAATTGGCTAAAGTGTTCTGATAATATCCTGAAACTGCTTTATAGAGTCCAATCTTACAAGGTTCGCAGGTAAAGAGCCATTAATTTTGGAAATTTGATAGCCAGTATAAAAAATAACCTGTTCGGGGTAAGTTTCTGACATTTTCATCAGGTAATCCCTGAGATCTTTTTCTGTTATACCTGTAGTGAATGATGTGAGGAAATAGTCTGCTTTCCGTATTTGTACTATTTTTTCCAGATCCTCAAAAGGCACCGCTTGTCCCAGATATATAACGTTTATACCGTTTCTTTTCAATAGGTATGAATAAAAGAGCAGTCCCAGTTCATGCAGTTCTTCTTCATGCAGGAACAGGATAAAGGATATGGGTTTTTCTCTTGTAACAGGGGCCTGACCGTCAATAGCGACTATCAGTTTTTGACGTAAAAGGTTTGATACAAAATGTTCCTGCGCAGGATTTATTGACCCTGTCAGCCATAACAAACCAATCTTCTCAAAAAAGGGATGTATTAAGCGAACAAGGGTTTCTTCGAATCCTATCCGGATTATTGAATCTGACAGTATTTTGTCAAATTTCCATTCATCCAGCTCCAGCATTGCAATTGTAAGATTTTCAATATGTATTCCAGCTTCAGTGGAATCTCTTGATATATGAATAACCTTTTCCCTGAGCTCGCTCTGGGTTAGTTTGGAGAGGTGAGATATTTTAAGTCCGTGTTTATTGAGAATTGATATGTTGAGCAGTTTTTTAAGATCGTCGTCACTGTAAAGACGGATATTCGTTTCGGTACGATCGGGAACTATTACACCGTAACGTTTTTCCCATATCCTTATAGTGTGGGCTTTTATTCCAGATAACTCTTCAAGGTCCTTTATTGAATATCTTGCCATTTTTTTTGCTTCATGTTAAAGATTTATCCTTATTCTTTATACGTATATCGGAAAATTATTATTGCTAATGTTTGACGTGTTTTGCTATTTCGCTTAAAATAAAGCTTATAGGAAAAATAAGGATTTCTGTTTTGTGGAAACTATTTAATTAACAAATAAAACAATAAAAAGTTCTTTTAGATAGTAAATTCGAAATTTTTTCCATGATTATTTACACCATGATAATTTACACCATGATAATTTACACCATGATAATTTACACCATGATAATTTACACCAGGGTAATTTACAAATCAGCTTCTTTCTTCCTGATTATCATCAGTCCGTCCCTTACTGACAGCATCAGGTTATCAACCCGATCGTCCCGACAGATCATTTCATTGAACTCCCTTATAAAAAGAGTATATTCATCGTTATCGAACTCGGGCCTGTAAACCTTTTCATCCCATAAAACATTGTCGGCTAAAATGAACCCTCCATTTCGGACTTTCGGGAATACAAGATTGTAGTAATCTTTGTATTCAGATTTTTCCCCGTCAATAAAGACCAGGTCGAATGGTCCCTTAAGCATAGGGATAATTTTGAGTGCATCACCGGTATGCATGATGATCTTGTCCTGCATTCCTGATTTACGGATAAAACCGGATGCAAAGTCCCTGATCTCATCATTTATGTCTATTGTATGAAGCTTCCCTCCCTCCCTTAGTCCGCGACCCATGCAAATTGCTGAATAACCGGTATATGTTCCGATTTCCAGAATCTGTGAGGGATTGATCATGCAGCTTATCATTTCCAGTAATTTCCCCAGGTAATGTCCTGAAAGCATTTTAGGGTTAAGTATTTTCAACCAGGTTTGCCTGTTGAGTTCAGCGAGAAGAGGATCTTCAGGGGTGCAGTTGCTGACTAAGTATTTTTCTTTTTCTGTTTTGTAGTCCATCAGGCCAAAAAAAATATAATATGTTAAATATATGACAGTTCAGAGAGTGAATACGGATCGAGCACGATATTTGCCACTTCCAGTAAATCATCGGCTGTAATCCTGTCAATCTTATCGTAAACATCCTGCATGCTGTCTACCCTGTTAAACAGAAGGTAACTTTTTCCTATTGCCATCATGAGGTTTTCCTTATTCTCCCAGCCTATTGTGAGTTGCCCCTTAAGTTGTCTTTTGGCCTTATTAAGTTGCATCCCGCCAATGCGATTCTTCCTCATACCATCAAACTCCTTGTGAACCAGTGAGCGGCATCTATCCAGCTTTTCTCTGTCTGTACCAAAATAGACCGTAAAAATACCGGTGTTGGAATATGCGGTAAAATGCGACTCTATAGTATATGCATATCCTGATTTTTCGCGCAGGGCAAGGTTAAGCCGTGCGCTCATGCCCGGGCCTCCAAGAATATTGTTAAGTAGTACCATAGGCATCCTGCGAGGGTCATGAAGATCAAATGAAAGGTTTCCGATTATACAGTGTGCCTGATGTGTTCTTTTCTTTACTGTTTTGAATTCTGGGGTATAATCTACCATCCCGTTACTGTCGGCGGGAGATTTATTTTCCGGTATGCGGGCAAGGTGTTTCTGAGCGTATTTCAGAACATTTTTAAATTCTATATTACCAACTGAACTGAATACCATTTGATTGGTAAGGTAATTATTTTCAATGAATTTAATAACATCATCACGGGTGAAGCCTTTAAGGTTCGCTGGTGTGCCAAGGATATTCCTGCCTATGGGGTCACCACTGAAAACAAGTTCTTCAAAATCATCAAATATCTGTTCAGAAGGGTTGTCGCGATAAGAAATTATTTCGTCAATTATTACCTGTTTTTCTCTTGCAAGTTCTTTTTCGGGAAAAATGGAATCGAATGTCATGTCGCAAATCAGTTCTAGAGACCGTTCAAAATCCTCTTTCAAAAAAGATGAGTATATACAGGTCTCTTCTTTTCCCGTATATGCATTTATTTCTCCACCTACTGCTTCCAGTCTGCTGATTATGTGATGTGCTTTCCTTTTTTTGGTACCTTTAAACATGAGATGTTCAATAAAGTGGGCCATCCCGTGTTCGCCGGCCTTCTCGTTCCGCGATCCGGCATTGATATACAGTCCGCAATGCGCCACCTGCGAGGGAATCTGATGATGGATGATTCTCAATCCATTATCAAAGGTGTGAGTATAAAATACCATTATTAATTAAAAAGTGTAAATCTGATATTGGACAAAAATAACTTAACGAAATATAAAGTTTAAATAAAAACAGAATTAGATAGTAAAATCATTTTGAAAAATGTTTTTTTTTGATAGATTTGCAGTCCTGATTTCCGGGTACCATAGCTCAGTTGGTAGAGCAACGGACTGAAAATCCGTGTGTCCCTGGTTCGATTCCAGGTGGTACCACCCACGGGCAGCCCGTCAGCTGCCTTTTTCTTTTCTGCCCCGAATCGAATTCATCACTGCAGCCCGGACAACCTCCGGATCAGTTTCACTTATGCTTTTTTGAGCCACCAACTGGTTGATAAATGGTATTATGCATTCAGCACCGGATATAAAAGTAGCTGGTTTTTTTACAATCATCATCATAAGTGTACAATCCCCTGCCCTGATATGATACCATATAGTTTATCATGGCAAAATCACCAATGCAAAGAGTGCTGTGTATAAACAGAGCAACAAGGGAACCCCATTGAAGTGGAGGATCACCAAAAATAATACCGGCGGCAAAAAAAATATTGATAATAGTAAAAGGGAAGAGGGCAACCATCATGAACTCCTTACTGCCGGCCACAAATCCGGGGGCACTTGCGTAAAATAGCATCTGTTTAAGATCTATGCCGTATTTAATCTTCTTTGCTCCGGCAATCCTGTAAGCCAGGCCATGCAAACCTTCATGAAACGGTATTACGAGTATCATTCCCGAAAATATCCCTGACAGAAAATAAAGAATCCATGACCGCATTGAAATAACCGGATTATAGTAATTATATATGCTGAATGCAACCATCAGCAGCAGCAATGCTGAAGTGAATAAATAAAAGAAGAGCATCGGCAATCTGAATCGTTTCAGTTGCTCAACAACAAAATGCACCACTTCATCATGTCTTAGGATTTTAATCAGACGGTATTTTTCCGGATCATTAAGTTGTTCTATCCGGGGAGTTTTTTCCATGGGAATTAAATTATTCTTTTATACCTGGTGTGATATTTATATTATTAATTTTGGACCAGGATGCAACACAAATATATCAAAACGATGTAAGAGTCAACCAGCCGCCGGCAATTTATTTTCTATAGCGGTTTTTTAGCTGCACTAAAAAGAATACTTTTGCAGGATATTTTAAAAAGATAAAATCAATATTATGGAAAATAAAAAGACTATACTTATTATACTTGATGGTTGGGGGATGGGTGACAAATCCAGATCTGACATCATACATAATGCCAATACACCGGTAATGGATATGCTGGCTCAGAAATATCCCAGTTCGAGTCTGCTTGCATCAGGAGAACATGTAGGATTACCCGAGGGACAAATGGGTAATTCTGAGGTGGGGCATCTTAATATCGGTGCCGGCAGAAAAGTATATCAGGACCTTGTTAAAATTAATCTTGCTATAGAGGATAACAGTATATCCGGGAATCCGGTCCTGAAGGAGGCAATGGGTTATGCAAAAGATAACAACAAAGCTGTTCATTTTCTGGGACTGGTAAGTGATGGTGGTGTGCATTCATCCGACAGACACCTTTATAAGTTGTGTGATATAACAAAAGAATATGGATTGAAAGATGTATTTGTCCACGCATTCACTGACGGAAGGGATACCGATCCTAAAAGCGGTTACGGCTTTATCAGCAATCTTCAGGAACACCTCGAAAGTTCCAACGGTAAGATTGCATCACTTGTCGGACGTTATTACGCAATGGACAGGGATAAACGTTGGGAGAGGGTAAAAATAGCCTATGACCTCCTTGTGCATGGTAAGGGGAATCAATCTACAGATATTCTGAAGGCGATAAAGAAATCATATGATGAGGATATAACAGATGAGTTTATAAAACCAATAGTTATGGTTGATGATTCCGGGCAACCCCTGGGTAAAATCAGTCCCGGTGATGTAGTTCTCTGTTTCAACTTCCGCACTGACAGGTTAAGGGAGATCACAATAGTATTAACTCAGAAAGACTTTCCGGAACATGATATGAAGACGATGCCTTTGCATTATGTGACTATGACCAGATATGACGACACTTTCAAAGGTGTTAAAATTCTGTTCGACAAGGAAAACCTGACAGATACCATGGGCGAGCTGGTTGCCCGGGCCGGGAAAAAACAGTTGAGGATAGCCGAGACTGAAAAATACGGGCATGTTACCTTTTTCTTCTCCGGTGGCCGTGAGAATGAATTTGAAAATGAGAAAAGGATATTGATACCCTCACCAAAGGTGGCTACCTATGATCTTCAACCAGAAATGAGTGCCCCGGAGGTAAGAGACGCAGTCGTAAAGGAGATTAAAAATAAGAGTGCCGATTTTATCTGTTTGAATTTTGCTAATTGTGATATGGTGGGCCATTCGGGAGTTTACGAGGCAATAAGAAAGGCTGTTGAAACAGTTGATGCCTGTGTGGGTGAAGTTGTGGAAGCAGCCCGGGCTAACGGATATGAAAGCATGATAATTGCTGATCACGGAAATGCCGACAATGCTCTTAATCCTGACGGATCTGTTAATACAGCTCACTCCCTTAATCCTGTTCCCTGTATACTGGTATCAGACAAATACAGTGAAATTGATGATGGGATACTGGCTGATGTAGCGCCAACTCTTCTTCATATCATGTCTATTCCTGCATCTGAAGAGATGACAGGAAAGGTGCTGGTCAAATGAGTGAGATGCTTCAGATAAATGACAAGGTTATAGGACTCTCCCTTCTTAATGAGAGGTTCGTCTGCGATCTTGGGAGGTGCAGGGGAGCATGCTGTGTGAAAGGAGATGCAGGTGCGCCCTTGCTTGAGGAAGAGCTGATGGTGCTGGAGGATATTTATGCAGTTATCAGAACTTACCTTCGGCCTGAGGCGGTTGATGCAATTGATCGCCAGGGTAAACATGTCAGGGATCCTGATGATGATGAGGCCGTTACTCCGCTTCTGAATGAAAAGGAGTGTGTCTATGCGGTATTTGATGGAGACATTGCACGTTGTGCCATTGAAAAGGCCTGGTCGGACGGAAAGATTTCCTTCCGGAAACCGGTTTCATGTCACCTCTATCCTATCAGGGTTAAGGAGTATGCTGGGTTTACCGCTGTCAACTATGATCGCTGGCCAATATGCAAACCTGCAATACCAAACGGACAGAAACTCAACGTTCCTGTTTTTGTTTTTTGCAGAGAGTCAGTTATCCGCAGGTTCGGTAAGGATTTTTACAGGGAACTGGAGATAGCGGCTGAATCTTTTTCCGGGAAACCGTAATAAAACCTTTTTAACTTAACCGGTTGGGCAGATTCTTAAAAATTGGTTAATATTACATTCCCGATATCTCTTTTTAAAAATTATATTATGATGCAAAACATCAGCGCATATATCGAAAAAAATAAGGTCCGGTTTATCGACGAGTTATTCGAACTTCTTCGAATACCATCAGTGAGTTCAAAGAATGAACACAAGGAGGATATGTACAGGGCTTGTGATTTTCTGAAAAAGTCTCTGCTTGATGCCGGTGCAGAAAATGCGGAAGTTATTTCCACTGAGGGCCATCCGGTAGTTTACGCTGAGAAGATTATTGATCCATCACTTCCATCTGTTATGGTTTATGGCCATTATGATGTGCAGCCTCCTGAACCGCTTGATCTTTGGAAGTCGCCGCCCTTTGAACCGGAGATACGTGAAGACAGGATATGGGGAAGAGGCGCTGATGATGATAAAGGGCAGCTTTTTATGCATGTCAAAGCATTTGAATTCATGAACAGGACAGACTCGCTGCCCTGTAACGTGAAATTCATGATTGAGGGGGAGGAAGAGATCGGTTCTCCCAGCCTTGGAAAATTCTGTATGGAGAATAAGGATAAGCTCCATTGTGATGTAATACTTGTTTCAGATACCAGTATGATAGCCCGGGATGTCCCTTCAATAACTACCGGGTTGCGCGGCCTCAGTTATTTTGAGGTTGAGGTTGCCGGGCCCGGCCGGGACCTTCATTCGGGTCTGTTCGGAGGAGCTGTGGTAAACCCCGTCAATGTTCTGGCAAAAATGATTGCATCGCTCACAGATGATAACAACCGGATTACTATACCTGGTTTCTACGATGATGTCCTGGAAGTCAGTCCCCGCGAGCGTGAGGAGATGGCAAAGGCTCCGTTTAACATTGATAATTATAAAAAGGAAATTGAAGTTGACGAACTTGACGGAGAGTCCGGTTATTCAACAATGGAACGGACAGGGATACGGCCTTCGCTTGATGTTAATGGCATATGGGGAGGTTATACCGGTGAAGGAGCCAAGACAATACTACCAGCAAAAGCTTATGCCAAAATTTCAATCAGGCTTGTTCCCAATCAGAGTTCCAAAAAGACAGATGAGCTTTTTATCAGACACTTCAAGTCTATTGCTCCACCGGGAGTCAGGGTTTCAGCAAATGTTCTACACGGGGGAGAAGGATATGTCTCGCCGGTTGACCACCCGGCCTACCTGGCTGCCAGCAGGGCTTATGAAACCTCTTTCGGTAAGAAACCAATACCCTTCCGGAGCGGGGGGAGTATACCCATAATTTCACTGTTTGAAAAGGTCCTTGGAGTGAAGTCAATCCTTATGGGATTCGGACTGGAAAGCGATGCCATTCATTCACCCAATGAGAATTATCCGTTATGGAATTTCTACAAAGGAATAGAGACCATTACTTATTTCTACAGAGAGTATATGAAAGGGGATAATTGAATTGCCGGGTCAGGCAACAACACATTAGATCTGTTTGATTGTAATTATCTTTTCCAAATCAGGATGGCTTCAGTATAATTGATTACCGAAGCCATTTTCTTTTATTGCAATACCCTTCATAATACTATTTCTCCTGCAGGCTGGAGATTGATTACAGGTATGGATCCAGGTGGTTAATTTCTTATGAAGCCTGGGTTAAATAATTATGGCGTTATTTTAAAAATCAGGTTAAGTCCGATACGGATATTGATGATGTGATATTTGTATAAAATTCTGGAATATTATATGTAAAATAGGGGGTATAAGCAAGCTAAAATAATAAAAATGATCATATAGGGGTAAAAAATTTGGGGGAATGATAAAAAAAACATACTTTTGTGCTGAAATTATAGAAATCAAAACCAAAAAAACAATTTAACCATGAGTACACTGCGATTTAAAGCACTAGAACAAACTATTTCGCGCCATCCCCTTGAGGTACAGTCCCCTTCTAAGAAGACATCTGATTACTTTGCAATTAACGTTTTCAACAAGAAGAGAATGCAGGAATATTTATCCCAGGAAGCGTTCGACAGCGTTATGGAAGCTATTGATAAAGGAACTAAAGTCGACCGGAAGGTCTCCAATCAGATTTCATCAGGTATGAAAGCCTGGGCAATTGACCGGGGAGCCACGCATTATACTCACTGGTTCCATCCGCTTACAGGAGCAACAGCAGAAAAGCACGATGCATTTTTTGAGCCTGCTTCCGATGCTTCTGTAATTGAAAACTTTGACGGGGGTAAGCTTGTTCAGCAGGAACCTGATGCTTCAAGCCTTCCCAGCGGTGGAATGAGGAATACATTTGAAGCACGCGGTTATACTGCCTGGGATCCCTCTTCGCCTGCTTTTGTCATGGGAAATACTCTGTGTATCCCTTCTGTTTATGTTTCTTTCAAGGGTGATTCGCTGGATTATAAAACCCCGCTTCTCAAATCTATTGAAGCAGTTGACAAAGCAGCTGTGGATCTGTGTAATTATTTTGATAAAAACGTAACCAAGGTCATTGTAGGCCTGGGATGTGAACAGGAATATTTTCTTGTTGATGAAGCCCTTTTCAGCGCCAGACCGGACCTGAAACTGTCTGACCGTACCCTGATGGGGCACTCTGCTGCCAAGGATCAGCAGCTGGCAGACCATTACTTCGGCTACATTCCCATGAGGGTTGCTTCGTTTATGAAGGAATTTGAGATTGAAGCCTATAAACTTGGAATACCCATAAAAACCCGTCACAATGAGGTTGCACCGAACCAGTACGAATGCGCCCCTGTTTTTGAAGAAGTAAATCTTGCAACTGATCATAACCAGTTGCTGATGACAGTCATGAAAAGGGTCGCAAAAAAGCATAATTTCAAGGTTTTGTTCCATGAAAAGCCTTATAAGGATGTAAACGGCTCGGGCAAGCATTGCAACTGGTCACTGATCACCAATACAGGGGTAAATCTTTTCTCTCCGGGTAAAACACCGAAAACAAATATGCTGTTTCTATCCTTTTTCGTGTCAGTGATAAAGGGTGTATTTGAATATCAGGATCTGCTCCGGTCAAGCATTGTTTCTATAGGCAATGAGCACAGGCTGGGAGCGGCTGAAGCCCCTCCTTCAATAATGTCAGTATTTCTGGGTGAAGAGATGAATAAAATACTTGACGAGATTGAGACCCGGGTTTCAGGTAAGAAGATGAGTCCGGATGAAAAGACCGAATTGAAGCTGGATGTTGGTAAAATTCCTGAAATCATGCCAGACAATACCGACCGCAACCGGACATCACCATTTGCTTTTACCGGAAACAGATTTGAGTTCAGGGCTGTGGGCGCTTCAACCAATGTTGCCTCACCGATGATTGCCCTTAACACTATTGTAGCCAAGCAGTTAATAGAGTTTAAGGAGGAGGTCGAGAAGCTTATTGAAGAAGGTGTTAAAAAAGATGAAGCCATTTTTCAGGTAATTAAAAAGTTTATACTGGCTTCAAAAAATGTAAGGTTTGATGGAAACAACTATTCTGAGGAATGGAAAAAAGAAGCTGAAAAACGCGGACTTACAAATGTAAGTGATGTACTTGAGGCTTTGTCTGCTTCTGTTTCTCCTTCTTCAAAGGAAATTTTTGCAGAAATGAAAGTGTTTACTCCACGTGAACTGGATGCAAGGCTTGAAATAGATATGGAGAAGTATACAAAGAAGATACAGATAGAGTCAAGGGTTCTGGGTGATCTGGCTGTTAATCACATACTCCCGACAGTATATCGATATCAGAACACTCTTATTGAAAATGTAAAGGGGCTTAAGGAGTTATTCTCAGAAACTGATTTCAATAAACTTGCCGGAACACAGCTTGAATCAATCAAGGAGATATCAGATCGCTCTTCTGTGGTAAATATAAGGGTCAACAATATGATTGATGAAAGAAGGAAAGCAAATGTTATTGAGGAGGTGGATGTTAAAGCAAGGGAATATGCAGACAAAGTGAAGCCTTACCTGGATGAGATCAGATATCAGATTGATCATCTTGAGATGATAGTGGATGATGAAATCTGGCCGCTTCCGAAATACAGGGAATTGCTTTTCATCAGATAATTATGAGGTACTAGGTTGGTTTTTTTTCATAAGTTTGGCAAACCGGGACAATATATTTTGTCCCGGTTTTGTTTTGATATAAAAATTCCTACTTTTACAAACTTCAATTATAATTTCTCTAGAAATGAGGATCTATTCCACCCTTGCGGTTCTGATTCTGGGAATGTTTTTTCTGTCAGATCTTTATGGTCAGTCCCGAAGACTTGAAAGGGCAGAACGGGCTTATAATGCCGGAGAGTACTATGAAGCAATCGATCTTTACAGGGAGGCATATTCTGCTGTCAGCGACAGGGACCTTCGAACGGAAATAGTCTTTCAGATCGCCAGATGTTACATGAAGGTTTCTGATATTCGTCAAACCGAAAACTGGTTCAGAAGAGCCATAACCCGTAATTTTGACAATCCGGAAGTCTACTGGTACTATGGTGAAGCGCTGAAAATGAATGAAAAGTATGAAGAGGCCATTGAGCAATTCAAGATTTTCAAGGAACTTGTTCCCGACGATCCCAGGGCGGAAACAGGTATCGAATCATCAAGACTTGCAATGCAGTGGATGGAAAATCCTACTCCTTATGAGATAACAGAGGTTAATTTTTTTAATTCAAGGGAGAGTGATTATTCACCCGCATTTGCCAATGGAGACTACACCCTTGTTTATTTTACCTCTTCAAGGAAAGGCAAGGAAAACAGCAGGCATGGTGCAACCGGCCAATACTTTGCAAATATTTATGAATCAAGGAAAGACAGGCAGGGGAGGTGGAGCACTCCTTCATTGCTTGACAACATAAATTCTGAATTTGAAGAGGGGACTCCTTCTCTTAATCAGAGTTATACCGAGATGTACTTTACCAGTTGCAAGGCTGTCAGGAGAAGAAACAATGGTTGCCAGATTTATCAGACAACCCGCAGTGGCGACAGATGGGGGAATCCCGAGGTCATAGATCTGGCGCCTGATACTCTTGTTGCAGCGCATCCGGCAATCTCTCCTGATGAGCTTACCCTCTATTTTGTGTCAGATATGCCCGGAGGAATTGGAGGGAAGGATATCTGGAAGGTGACCCGCAGCAGCATAAACTCTCCATGGGGAACTCCGGTCAACCTGGGTCCCGAAATAAATACAGCCGGTGATGAGGTTTTTCCTTATGTTCATCCCGATGGAACATTGTATTTCTCATCAAATGGCCATCCCGGGATGGGCGGACTGGATATTTTCAGGGCAGCCAGAAAGGAAGACGGCGGATGGTTTGTTCAGAATATGGGATATCCTATCAACTCTCCGGCCGATGATTTCGGGATAGTATTCGAGAATGATGTCGAAAGAGGTTTTTTCAGTTCCAACCGGGGCCGTCGTAGTATTGACAATATCTTCTCTTTCTATCTTCCTCCGTTGATGTTTAATGTTGATGGCATTGTGAGAGATACCGACACTGAAGACATTCTTTCCGGATCTACTGTAAAGATGGTAGGAAGTGACGGGACAATTACTGAGGTCAACACAGGAGATAAAGGGGATTTTCGCTTTATGCTAAGACCAAATGTGGATTATGTGTTCCTTGCCTCAAAAGATGGATATCTTACAAATAAAAGGGGTCTGACCACAAGGGGGGTGGAAAGTAGCAAGGACTTTTCAATTACCATAGAAATTCAGTCATTTGAAAAACCAATCGAATTACCGAATATTTTTTATGATTTTGCCAGATGGGACCTTCGGCCTGAGTCTATGGTAGCTCTTGACGAACTGGTAGAAATTCTGAATGACAACCCTCATATTACCATTGAGCTGGCTTCCCATACCGATTCCAGGGGAGGTGCAGCCTTTAATATGGAGTTATCTCAAAAGCGTGCACAATCGGTTGTTGATTATCTTATCGAGAATGGTATATCACCGGAGCGTCTTGTACCGGTAGGTTACGGTAAATCGAGACCGCGTACCATTGATGAACGTCTTGAGTCTTTATACCCGTTCCTGCCTTCAGGAACTGTACTGACAGAGGATTTTATTGAGTTACTGCCAACAGAGGAGCAGAAAGAGGCAGCCCATCAGATCAACAGACGCACTGAATTTGAGGTCCTTTCTACTGATTATGAGGAGTGAGGGATCTCGTCAAGCATTACAGACCACTCTTTTCTTGTCCTTCTGCGCCAGTCTCCTTTATGATACAGATAACTGGCTATCAGAGGAAGGACAGAAGTGGCTTCTGCATATACCATCTGCTCATAGACTGTATCTACTTTACCCCATGATGAGGCTTCTCTGAGGGTTGAGCCGGAGCAGGCACCATCTCTGGCGTCAGCGACTGTAATTTGTACGGCATATTTATGCATTTCCACATCTTTCCCAAGAATTTCTGCACATATAACGGTATCCTGGATGAAATTCTTCGGTACTCCCCCTCCAATCATAAATAATCCCGTTGCCGGGGCAGCCATTTTTATCCTTGTAAGTTCAAGAAAATCTTTGACCGAATCTATGGCGATGTGGCGCCCGGGGTTGTCCCACTGGTGTTTGACCAGTCCGAATCCTGCACTGCTGTCAGTAAATGCGGGACAAAATACAGGCACATTATAATCATAGCAGGTCTGAACCAGTGAATCTTTCTTTTTGGCATTTTTTACCAGATATTTTCCCATCTCACGAATGAATTCACGTGAAGAATATGCACCGGGCTCCATTTTATCGGCTATCTCCTTTATGGTATGATCACATGCCTGTAACTCCTCTTCATCAATTAATGTATCGTAAATCCGGTCTATGTAATATTTGCGCAGCAGTTTATCATCAGCATAGGGTGAGCCTTTATAATGTTTGAAGCCCAAGGCTTCAAAGAAATCCATATCCACTATGGAAGCTCCGGTGGCAACAATGGCATCTATCATATTGCTTTTTACCATATCAACGTACATCTGCATACATCCCCCGGCACTTGTGCTGCCTGCAAGGGTAAGTATTATTGAGCAATCATCCTCCTGTATCATTTTTGTGTAAATATCTGCTGCTGATGCAGTGTCGCGTGATGTAAATGACATATCACGCATGGAATCAATGATCGGTGTTGCATCAAAAGATTTGATGTCTATATGTTTAACCGGATCTTTAAGGAAATCTTTTTTTTCCATTATCTGAATTTTAATTCTGTTTGATTATATTATTTGGTTATTTACTGAATTGCATGCTGAGTAAACTGTATATCAGCTTGGCTGCCATAAAATCAGGGGCCCTGTTTTCTTTTGATGGACAAAGTTCAACTACATCAAATCCAACAAGGTTTTTCCGGCTTATAACCTCTCTCATAAAGGAGAGGACCTGATACCAGCCCATCCCCCCTGGTTCCGGAGTACCAGTAGAAGGCATAACAGAGGGATCAAAAACATCAAGGTCTATTGTTATGTAAACGTTCTCAGACAAAAGACCGGTGGCTTTTCTTATCCATTTATCATTATCATGAATATGGTGGGCAAAAAATACCCTGTCTGTATCCATTGCCTTCAATTCACCTGAATCAACAGCTCTTATGCCTACCTGCACAATTGAAGCAAATTCTCTTGCCCTGGCCATTACACAGGCATGGTTATTTTGTGAACCTTCATACTCATTTCTAAGATCGCTGTGTGCATCCAGTTGCAGAACGGTCAGATCCGGATATTTTCTCGCAAACATCTGAATGCTGCCAATTGAAACAGAATGCTCACCGCCAATAATAACCGGGAACTTACCCTTATCAAGATAACTTCTTATCCGGCTGGATACTGCCTTTACCATTGTCTCTGGGCTCTCAGCTTCAATAACCGGGTCTGAAGTATATATACCTTTAAGATAAACCTCGCTATTGGTTTCAATATCATATAGTTCCATATTGGCAGAAGCTTCCAGGATAGCACGCGGCCCTTTGTCCGCGCCCTTTATCCAGGTACTTGTTCCGTCGTAAGGTACAGGAACTATAATGATCTCTGAATCATTATACCCGGAAAATTGTTCCGGCAGTCCGCCAAAATTTGTCATTTTACTCTTCATATGTCCGTTACCGCTACTATACTACCAAAGTTAAGACAACCATATTTTATGTAAATTTCAGAAACAGGAGATTAATACCCAAGAATTTTAAGCATTGATTTATGGCTTTGTTCCTTGGCAAAAAGTTTTGTGGTAATTTCGCCATCTTCGTCCAGATCTATGATAATATGTTTTGGGGCTGGTATCAGGCAGTGCTGTATTCCCCCATACCCACCTATTGATTCCTGGTAAGCACCAGTATGGAACAGTCCGATATACTGAGTCTCTCCGTTTTTTATTTTTGGAAGAAATATAGCATTGGCATGCTCCTCCGAATTGTAATAATCTTCACTGTCGCAGGTAAGTCCCCCGAGAAACACCCTTTCGTACTCCTCTTCCCAGTTATTTATTGCAAGAAGGATAAACCTTTTATTCAATGCCCATGTATCGGGCAATGTTGTCATGAAGGACGAATCTATCATATTCCATATTTCACGATCATTCTGCCGCTTTTGTCCCAGAATGGAATATAAAACAGCGCTGCTTTCTGCAACTGTATATGATCCGAATTCAGTAAATATGTCCGGTTCCTGTATTTCGTTACGCTCGCATATGTTTTTTATCTGTGCAATGATCTCTTCGGCCATATATTCGTAATCATAATCAAACGACAAAGAATTCTTTATCGGGAATCCTCCGCCGATGTTCAGCGAGTCGAGTTCAGGGCAAATCTTTTTAAGATCGCAATATACATTAACACACTTTGAAAGCTCGTTCCAGTAATATGCATTATCGGCAATGCCGGTATTAATAAAAAAGTGAAGCATCTTGAGCTCCAGGTCAGGGTTGGGTTTTATCTTCTCCTCATAAAAAGAGACAATATCGTTATACCTTATACCCAGTCTTGAAGTATAGAACTCAAATTTCGGTTCTTCTTCTGAAGCAATCCTGATGCCAACCTTGTAATTGGTTTTAACGAGACTGTTAAGCTGGTCAAGTTCAAGTTTATTATCCAATACGGGAATGGTATTGGAAAAACCGCCATTGATGAATGTGGCGATGTTTTCGATGTATTGCGGACGTTTGAATCCGTTACATATAATGTAGATGTCTTTGTTGACCCGCCCCGTCTGGTAGAGTTCTTCTATAATGTTAAGGTCAAATGCAGATGATGTTTCAAGGTGCACGTCATTTTCAAGAACTTTCTCGAGTACAAAAGAGAAATGTGAGCTCTTGGTGCAGTAACAATATTGGTAATCAGCGTTATAGTCGGCTTTGGCAAGGGCTACATTGAACCATTTTTTTGCCTGTTGAATCTGTTGGCTGATTTTTGGAAGGTAGGTTATTTTTACAGGGGTACCATATTGTTTAATGACATCCATCAGCGGTATATCATTGAAGAGTAATTCATTATCTTCAATTTTGAATTCTTTTTGGGGAAATTCAAAAGTCTGCTCTATCAGGTCAATGTATTTATTCTTCATGACGGGATAATGTTATATGTTGAAATTACTGCAAATTAAACTAAAATATCTGAATAAAAGTATTTGAGTTCCTGTTGTTAAACAAATCTAAATAGCCCGGATCAGAAAAAATATTCCAAAGTAGCTGATCCGGATAATACTATTGTGGCATTTAAGTGTGAGTTAAGTTATGCATCCCGTTTAAATCGAATAATTGCATATTTTTAACAGTGCATCAGATCAGGCTTGAAATTAATTTGGTTTCAATTTAGTACCTTTGCCAGGTTTAAATACTTAGTGTATGAGTAAGGATATAACAGTTGTTCTAAGAAATCTCAGGATAAAAGATTATGATGATATCCTTGAGGCGATGAAAACAGCCTATTCCGGTATTGCTGAGACCCCGTGGAAATATTCACAAATTAAAAAGCTTATAAATCTTTTCCCGGATGGACAGATTTGTATAGAGGTAAATGGCAGGGTTGTCGCATGTGCGCTATCGATAATAGTAGATTATAGCAAGTTCGGTGATTCCCATACCTATCAGCAGATCACAGGGAATGAGAAATTTACCACGCATGACCCTGAGGGAGATGTACTTTATGGGATTGATGTTTTTGTGCACCCGGATCACAGGAACATGCGCCTTGGCCGGCGCCTTTATGATGCCCGTAAGGAATTGTGTGAAAATTTCAATCTCAGGGCCATAATAGCCGGAGGACGTATACCGGGTTTCCAGGATTACGCAGATGTATATACACCAAAGCAATATATCGAGAAGGTCGAAATGAGAGAGGTATACGATCCTATTCTTACCTTCCAGATATCCAACAACTTTCACGTTAAGAAAATCCTGAGGAATTATCTTCCCAACGACACCGAATCAAAAACATTTGCTACCCTTATTGAGTGGAACAACATTTATTATGAGGAGAAGGAAAAGGCAATAGGAAGGAAAAAATCTGTTGTAAGACTGGGTCTTGTGCAGTGGGGGATGAGAAGCCTCCCATCAGTCGATGCGCTGATTGAACAGATGGAGTTTTTTGTTGATGCGGTAAGTGATTACCAGAGCGACTTCATACTTTTCCCGGAGTTTTTCAATGCTCCCCTTATGGCAAAATACAATCATCTCGCAGAATTTGATGCCATAAGGGCTCTGGCTAACTATTCAGAACCTATAAGAAGCAAATTCGTTGAATTTGCCATATCCTATAACGTAAATATTATTTGCGGCAGTCTCCCGGTATATGAAGATGAAAAACTCTATAACATTGCGTATCTCTGCCGTCGTGACGGTTCCTGGGATATGCAGTATAAGATACATATCACTCCCAGCGAGCATACAAGCTGGGGGCTAACAGGCGGAGACAGTATCAGGGTTTTTGATACCGACTCCGGTAAAGTAGGTATCCTGATATGTTATGATATTGAATTCCCTGAACTGGGAAGGATAATGGCTGAAAAAGGATTGGAAATATTATTTGTCCCGTTTGTAACAGATACACAGAATGGTTACAACAGGGTCAGACATTGTGCCCAGGCCCGGGCCATTGAGAATGAGTGTTATGTTGCCATTGCCGGAGGTGTTGGCAATCTGCCCAGGGTAAACAATATGGACATTCAATATGCCCAGTCCGCCGTCTTCTCTCCATCCGATTTTGCTTTCCCCACCAATGCGGTTGTAAGTGAAGCAACACCCAATACAGAAATGATGGTTATTGCCGATGTTAACCTTGATCTGCTTAAAGAGCTGCATGCAAATGGTTCGGTAAGGAACCTGAAGGATCGAAGAAAAGACCTGTACAGTCTTAAATGGAAGGAAAAAACCGGTAACGTAAAAATCAAAGACGAAACAACCATTCAAAGGTAACTACTAAAACAAATTGCTATGGCTGAAAAGTCCCGGTATGGTAAGAGAGGTGTATCGGCTTCCAAGAAAGATGTTCACAACGCAATACGTCATATTGACAGTGGTCTTTATCCGGGAGCTTTCTGCAGGATAATACCTGATATACTTGGCGGAGATGAAGATTATTGCAACATTATGCATGCAGATGGTGCAGGTACTAAATCTTCACTCGCATATGTTTACTGGAAGGAAACAGGAGATATGTCTGTATGGAAAGGTATAGCACAGGATTCTGTTGTGATGAACCTGGATGACCTGTTATGCGTCGGGGCAACGGATAATATTATATTATCTTCAACAATAGGCAGAAACAGAAATCTTATTCCCGGAGAGATTATTGCTGAAATTATTAACGGCACAGAAGGCTTTCTTAAGGAAATGCGTACCCTTGGCATAAGCATATATTCAACAGGTGGTGAAACTGCAGATTTAGGCGATCTGGTAAGAACAATAATTGTCGATTCTACCGTCGCCTGCAGGGTTAAACGTTCAGATATTGTTGTCAACCGCACAATTAGTCCCGGTGATGTTATAGTGGGTTTGTCTTCCTCTGGTAAATCAAAATACGAACACCAGTATAACAGTGGTATAGGGAGTAATGGCCTTACATCGGCAAGGCATGATCTTTTTTCTTACAATCTTGCATCGCAATATCCTGAGAGCTTTGACCCGGGGATACCGTCAGATCTTGTATACAGCGGGTCTCTCAAACTTACAGACAAGGTTGAAGAGGATCTGCCGGACATCGGGAAGCTGGTTCTTTCGCCTACACGGACCTATGCTCCGATTGTAAAGGAGTTGTTAAGGCAACACCGTGGGAGCATTCACGGTATGGTACATTGCAGTGGCGGGGGGCAGACCAAGGTTTTGAATTTTGTCAATAATCTGCATGTTATAAAGGATAACCTTTTTGATCCTCCACTGATTTTCAGGATTATTAAGGAGCAATCCGGTACTGGCTGGTCTGAAATGTACAAGGTATTCAATATGGGACACAGATTTGAAATTTATGTTTCTCCTGAAATTGCCGACGAAATTATTTGTATTTCTGAAAGTTTCGGTGTTGAGGCCAGGATAGTAGGATATTGCCGGAAATCAGAAAATAAAAGACTTACAATTAAGTCTGAATTTGGTGAATTTCAATATAAACAAGGATAATTTTGTTGACAGACTGTTTCAGGCCCGGATCCATATTCGGTGGTAATTGAATTAACTGGGGTAAACGATCTTTTGATATCTGTTAATTATTAGTTGTAATTTTACAGCCGGAACCAAATAGTGCATTTTATATTTTTATTCAAATAAAAGAATGGGTAGCACCAGTATTTTAGAAAAACTTGAAGGGGTTAGACTGAGATTCGAAGAGGTTGAGCAGATGCTTTCAGATCCTTCTGTTGCAAACGATATGCAGCGGTATATAAAACTTAACAAGGAGTATCGCGATCTGGAGCCACTGGTCAGAACTTGTAAGGAGTATAAAAATGTGCTCAGCAATATCGATTCTGCAAAGGAAATTCTGGCAACCGAGAGTGATGAGGAAATGCGTGAAATGGCCAGAGCGGAAATAGAGAATTTGCAGGATCTTTTAGAACAGATGGAGGAGAAGATAAGGCTTTTATTGCTTCCGTCTGATCCCGAGGATGAAAAGAGTGCTATAATGGAGATAAGGGCGGGTACAGGAGGAGATGAGGCAAGTATTTTTGCCGGAGACCTTTTCAGAATGTACAGTAAGTTCTGCGAAACAAGAAAGTGGAAGCTGGAAGTTACACATTATAATGAAGGTACCGCAGGAGGCTACAAGGAGATAGTATTTAATGTCAGTGGAAACGGGGTTTACGGTATTCTGAAATATGAATCAGGAGTGCACCGGGTGCAACGGGTTCCGCAGACCGAAACGCAGGGCAGAGTGCATACGTCTGCAGCAACAGTGGCCGTTCTTCCCGAAGCTGAGGAATTTGATATAGACCTGAAAATGGATGATATAAGAAAGGATACTTACTGTTCCTCGGGTCCGGGTGGGCAGTCTGTCAATACAACATATTCTGCGATAAGGCTTACGCATATTCCAAGTGGTATAGTTGTTACCTGTCAGGATCAGAAATCGCAGCTTAAAAATCTCGACAAGGCGATGGCTGAGTTGCGGACACGCTTGTATAATCTTGAATATCAGAAATATATTGATGAGATTTCTACAAAGAGGAAAACAATGGTTTCAACAGGCGACAGGTCGGCAAAGATACGAACTTACAATTATCAGCAGGGCAGGGTTACAGATCACCGGATCAATCTGACTTTGTATAATCTTTCGGCAATCCTTGATGGAGATCTTGAAGAGGTTATTGATAAGTTGCAAATGGCCGAAAATGCGGAACGGCTTAAGGCGAGCACCCATTAGTTGCCGGTTTGCCAACGGCTATTGTAAAACTCAATTTTATAGCTTATGACTGCCAATGATCTTTTCGTAAAAATCCGCGCAAAGCAGACTTTCTTATGTGTTGGGCTGGATCCGGACCCGTCAAGGTTTCCCGATTCAGTTCTGGAGACAGATGATCCGGTGTATGAATTCAATAAAAAGATTGCAGATGCGACTCATAAATACGCAGTGGCATTTAAAACCAACATTGCCTTTTATGAGTCACTTGGTTCAGGCGGTTGGTGGAGTCTGGAAAAGACTGTTGAATATATCAGGAAAAAATATCCTGATATTTTTCTGATTGCAGATGCCAAAAGAGGTGATATAGGGAATACTTCAAAGAAATATGCTGTTGCCTGGTTCGTTAATTATGGTTTTGATGCCATTACTGTTTCACCATATATGGGAGAGGACTCTGTCAGGCCCTTTCTTGAATACAGAGATAAATGGACCATATTGCTTGCTGTTACATCCAACCCGGGATCAGCAGATTTTCAGATGAACAGGGACAGTGATTCAGGTTTGTATCTTTTTGAAAAGGTTATCAGAGAATCCTCATCATGGGGACACAGTGACAACCTTATGTTTGTTGTAGGAGCGACGAACCCGGAGCTGCTCAAAAGAGTGCGCGGCATCGTCCCGGATCATTTTCTGCTTGTGCCCGGGATTGGTGCACAGGGAGGAAGTCTCCCGGATGTAGTCGGGTATGGAATGAATGAACAATGCGGCCTTCTGGTAAGCTCCTCCAGGGCTATTATCCATGCAGACGAGACTGATGAATTTGACAGGGTTGCAGGTGTAAAAGCCAAAAATATCAGGAACGAGCTGACTGATTATCTAAGGGAGTATAAACTTATATGATCAAAGCGTTCATCAATATGCAGGTTCTCTTCTAAAATCCTTGTATTTTACCTGTTTATTTTTTATATTTAAAAGAGGGACTTTTAAATATAAAAATGAGTGAGGATTTTCTTCATTATATTTGGAGGTGCGGACTCTATGACCAGCGTTCACTAAGAGACAACTTTGGCAATGTCATAGAAGTGATCAGGTGCGGTGTGCTCAATGACAATGCAGGCCCTGACTTTTTTAATGCCATGGTCAGGGTAGACGGTACTGTCTTTGCAGGAAATGTTGAAATACATATAAACAGCTCGGACTGGTACAGGCACGGGCATCACTGGGACAGGGCATATGATACGGTTATACTCCAGGTCGTCCTTAACAGGGATGCTGAAGTCAGACGCACCGGAGGAGAAATAATCCCAACTGCGGTAATCTCATATGACGAAAGGCTTCTGGTTAATTACCGTCAGCTTCTCAATAGTGATTCGTTGATCGCATGCAGGCAATTCACCAGCCAGGTAGATCCGGTCCAAATCAGACAATGGCTGGATAATCTGTCTTTGGCACGCCTGGAGGGGAGAGCCGTCATCATAAGGGAGATAAGACACCATAACAATAATTGCTGGGAAGAGACACTTTATCAGCAGCTTGCCAGGAACTTCGGATTTGGTCTTAATGGTGCAGTTTTTGAAATGCTTGCCAGGTCACTACCCTATAAATATCTGCTGAGGCACAGGGACAATCTTTTCCAGCTTGAAGCTCTGCTATTCGGACAGGCGGGGATGCTTATTGACGGGATGGGAACGCCTGCCGGCGCAATGAAAATGACTGACTTTTGCGGAAACGATGATTATTTCGGGGCACTGAAAAGAGAATATTCGTTCCTGAAAAGCAAGTACGGGTTAAAACCTTTTGCCAAACACTTGTGGAGGTTTTTACGTCTTCGCCCTTCCAACTTCCCGACTATCCGGCTGGCTCAGTTTGCTGCTTTTATACACAAAAAACCCTCACTCTTCTCTGAGGTCATTGATAGCGCCGATATTAATTCTCTGTCAAATATATTCAGGGTCTCAGCTTCGGAATACTGGGAAAGCCATTTTATGTTTGGCAGGCCATCAGTGAGATCGGTAAAGAAACTTGGTGTTTTTGCCATAAGATCTATTGTAATCAACACGGTGGTACCGTTACTTTATTTTTATGGAAAGCAAAGGAATATTGCTGAATACGTCAGACGGGCCAGAGACTTTCTGATAAAACTTCCTCCTGAAAATAATTCAATTATAAGAAAGTGGAGTGAGTTGGGTGTCAGAGCAGAAAATGCCTGCAATTCACAGGCGCTGATTCATCTTAACAATGAGTTTTGCCTGCACAGACGGTGCCTTGAATGCAGCATTGGCTCAAAGATAGTAAACATGCACCTAGAATTTTAATTTTAAAAGGGAACGACAATGATCGCTTAAATTTTGGAGGGATAATAGTTGGAATCTGAAAAAAATGGATTATTTTTGCAGATCTTAAAACAGATCTAATCAACAAATTTGACGAAAAATGTATCTGACAGCTGAAAAAAAACAGGAAATATTCAGTGAATATGCCAAATCTTCCGAAAATACAGGAAGTGCAGAAGGGCAAATTGCCCTTTTTTCCTACCGTATTAATCATCTTACCAGTCATTTGAAAAACAATCCAAAGGATTTTAGCACGCAACTTGCGTTGGTCAAGCTTGTCGGCAAGCGCAGAAGATTCCTTGATTATCTCAGGGATAGGGATATTATACGTTACCGCGCCATTATAAAATCACTTAAGCTTCGAAAATAACAAGAAGGGCGATCAAAGAATTGCCCTTTTTTGTATTATTATATTCACATTTATTTATTATACAATTTATTTTTATGTTCAATACTATTGAAAAAACAATAGACCTGGGCGACGGACGAACAATCACGCTTCAAACGGGAAAACTTGCAAGGCAGTCTGATGGTGCTGTATTGCTTAAAATGGGCAGGACTATGATTCTTGCAACCGTTGTTTCAGCAAGGCAGGCACGGGAAAATATTGATTTTATGCCTCTTTCCGTTGAATACAAGGAAAAATTTGCTTCAATTGGCCGTATACCGGGTGGTTTTATGAAAAGGGAAGCAAGACCAGGGGATAATGAGATACTTATCAGCAGGCTTGTAGATCGCGCTCTGCGCCCCCTGTTTCCGGAGGATTATCATGCTGAGACTTTTGTAACAATAGAACTTATCTCGGCCGATAAAGACACCATGCCCGATGCACTCGCCGGGCTTGTTGCATCAGCCGCCATTACAGTGTCAGACGTACCTTTCAATGGACCAATTTCGGAGGTGCGTATTGCTCGTGTTGACGGTAAATTCATAATCAACCCTACATTCACCGAGACGGAAAAAGCTGATATCGATCTGATAGTCGGGGCAACTAAAGACAATATACTCATGGTCGAGGGGGAAATGAATGAGGTTTCAGAAGCTGAAATGCTTGAGGGAATGAAACTTGCACATGATGCAATAAAACTACAGTGCAAGACTCAGATTGAATTGATGGAGCTGGCAGGGAAGACTCAAAAGCGTGAATATTCTCATGAAGTGAATGATGAAGAGTTGCGTGAAAAGATTCGTAAAGGGCTTTATGATAAATGCTACCAGGTTGCCGGCAGTTTTATGACCAAACAGGAACGCTCCGATGCATTCACCAAAATTAAAGAGGAATTCCTGGAATCACTTCCGGAGGAACCCGAACCGGATCTGGCCCTTGTGGAACGGTACTTTTATGATATACAGAAAGATGCTGTCAGAAACCTTATCCTTGATGAGAGTGTCAGACTGGATGGGAGAAAGACCGACCAGATCCGTCCTATTTCCTGTGAGATTGATTTTCTTCCTGCCGCGCATGGCTCTGCCCTGTTCACGAGGGGGGAAACCCAGTCGCTTACTACAGTTACCCTGGGTACCAAACTCGATGAGAAAATGATTGATGAAGTACTACGAAAAGGGAAAGATAAATTTGTGCTTCACTATAATTTTCCCCCTTATTCCACAGGTGATGCAAGACCAATCAGAGGTTTGTCAAGGAGGGAGGTAGGGCATGGTAATCTGGCTCACAGGGCATTGAAAGGAGTGGTCCCTGATGATTCCGAAAATCCCTATGCCATTAGGATAGTTTCTGATATTCTTGAATCCAACGGCTCATCTTCTATGGCTACTGTTTGTGCCGGAACCCTTGCCCTGATGGATGCAGGGATCAAAATTAAAAAGCCGGTATCAGGAATTGCAATGGGACTGATCACTGATGCTAAATCGGGTAAATTTGCAATTCTTTCTGACATATTAGGTGATGAGGACCATCTTGGAGATATGGATTTCAAGGTGACTGGCACTGTAGACGGTATCACAGCCACACAGATGGACATTAAAGTTGAAGGTCTTTCATACGAGATTCTTGCAAAAGCGCTTGATCAGGCAAGAGCAGGAAGGCTTCATATACTTGACAAAATGGTAGAGACTATACCTGAACCAAGGATTGATCTCAAGCCCCATGCACCACGGATTGAGCAGATAAAAATACCAAAAGACATGATTGGGGCAATAATTGGACCCGGCGGCAAGATCATCCAGGATATACAGGCAAAATCCAATACCACAATTGTTGTTGAGGAGATCGAGAATTTCGGTTATGTAGACGTATTTGCAGATAATAAGGAATCAATTGATACTGCTATGCGCATGATCAAAACCATTATTGCTGTCCCCGAACCCGGATCTGTATATAAAGGCAAGATCAAATCGATAGTCACCTTTGGTGCATTTGTTGAAATCCTGCCAGGTAAGGAAGGCCTTCTCCATATTTCGGAAATTGATTGGAAAAGGACCAGTTCTGTTGAAGACGTACTTAAAGAAGGGGAGGAGATTGAGGTTAAGCTGATTGATGTTGACAACAAGACAGGTAAACTCAAGCTTTCGCGTAAGGCTTTACTTCCAAGACCTTAAAGACAGGCAGATAAAAGCTGATCGATTGTGTATTGATTACTTGACTAATCTATCTTACATTAAAGGGACAGGTTTCTTATTTTCTCAAAAAGTATTGTTGAGAAAGGTATTTGTCCGGGAGCATCTTTCCGGTATTAACAGGGTGGAATTATATTTTTTTTTATATATTTAGTTGCAATTATTGGATAATTATTGCAAAAATGTGTTATGTTTGTATCTGATTGATAAATCCCGGGAAATCTTTACATTTGTAAGGATGCAGAGAATCTCAGGAGTAGTTTGTTTAGATTGGCCCGGTAAAATCAATGTGAGTTATTAGGTTGATTACCAGACGTTAATAAATACTTGTTTTAGCATTGACCAAATAGATTTGTGTAATTTAATAAAAATTAACTATGAAGAAGACTCGTTTAAACCTAACTTTATTTGTTCTGGCGCTGGTGTTGCTCAGCAGCTGTGGTGGCCTGAACAGGATGAGAAATGATGCCCCCAGTGTCAGATATAACGTAACCCCTGAGGTGCTTGAAACGCATGCCGGTGAAGTAGAAGTTACCATTCGTGGTACATATCCGGCAAGATATTTTCACAGAAGGGCAATTGTTGAGGTTACTCCAATAATAACTTATGACGGAGGTGAAACTCCTCTCAGCAGCATAACACTTCAGGGTGAAAATGTACGGGATAATTACCAGGTAATCAATTTTGACGGTGGCAGTTTTACCTATACCGACAAGGTTCCGTTCACAGATGATATGAGGGTTTCAGATCTGGTAGTACGGGTCAATGCCCAGTTAAGGAATAATGAGGCAACTTTTGATCCCCTGAAAATAGCCGATGGTGTTATTGCAACCTCAACCATGGTTGTCAATGATCCAAAGCCTGTGAAGGTTGGTGATAATTTCAAAAGAATAGTCCCCGAGACCAAGGAATCAGCTATCTTTTACGTTATTAACCGTGCGGATGTGCGTCAAAGCGAGCTGAGGTCAGAAAGGATGCAGGAGTTCAGGGATTATCTTAATAAGGCTGTTGAGGATGAGAGAATCGAAATGAAAAGTGTGGGCATAAGTGCATTTGCTTCTCCTGACGGTCCCTTAACTTTCAATGAAAATCTTGCGCAGCAAAGAAAGGAAACATCAGACAGGGTTCTTACCAGTGAACTCAGAAGAGTGGATGTTGAAAAGAAAGATAATTTTTATAACACAAGGGCTCTTGGAGAGGACTGGGAGGGATTCCAAAAACTTGTGGAAGAGTCAGATATACGCGACAGAGAGCTGATACTAAGGGTTTTATCGATGTACTCAGATCCTGAGGTACGTGAAAGGGAGATCAGAAACATGGCGGCGGTATTTGAGGAGCTGGCTGATTTGGTTCTTCCCCAACTGCGCCGTTCAGTTATGGAGATAAATGTAGACCTCATAGGCTACACTGACACTGAACTGATGGAAATCTATTCTACTGACCATACAAAACTCAATCTTGAGGAGATCCTGTATACAGCTACACTTTATGATGACCTGAACAAAAAACTTGAGATCTATACAAGGGCATCACAGCAATTTCCAAGGTGCTTCAGGGCCTTTAACAGCATAGGGGTTGTGCAGGTTGAGCTCGGGAATACATCCGCAGCAAGGCAGGCTTTCCAGTCCGCGCAACGTCTTGCAGACAACGATGTTATAAAAAACAATCTTGGTGCAGTTGCACTTATGGAGGGTAATATCGAACAGGCTGAGGAGTATTTTAACTCTGTTGCCTCACCTACAGCTGAAACTAATTACAATCTTGGCATAGTTGCTATCAAAAAAGGTGATTATCCAAAGGCTTCAGGACACATGGGAAATATGCCCGAAGTTAACAATGCACTGGTAAAGATGCTTCAGAACAATAATGATCAGGCGCTAAGGATACTTAACAATATCGAAGAGCCGGATGCTATGGCATATTATCTGAGAGCGGTTATTGGAGCAAGAAATCAGGATAGCAGCATGGCTTTTGATAACCTTAGGAATGCCGTCAGACATGATGCATCTCTTAAGGATTATGCAAGGACAGATATGGAGTTTGGACGCTACTTCCAGGATGCCACTTTTACTTCAATAGTGAATTAAAGCTAAACACAATATTATTTACTAACCCAAAAGCTGCCCTGCAAGGCAGCTTTTGTTGGTTAGAATACAGTTATTTTTCAACCACCTTTACTTTTTACATAAGTAGCTTACCTGATCTTTTGAGTTTTGTGTAAAAATCCCAAAGCACTATTCCTGAGCTTACTGCAATATTGAAGGAGTGCTTGGTGCCGAATTGCGGGATTTCAATGCAGGTATCACTGATATCTATTATTTCCTGATCCACTCCCTTTACCTCATTTCCGAACACCAACGCGTATTTGTTGTTTTTTTCCGGGAAAAACCTGGTTAACGGAATACTTACCCGGGTTTGTTCAAGGGAAATAATATTGTATTCCTCAGCTTTTAATTCAATAACAGCATCTTTAGTTGATTTTAGATATCTCCAGTCAACTGATTCTGTCGCTCCAAGGGCTGTTTTATGGATATCCTTATGCGGAGGTATCGCAGTAAAGCCGCAAAGGAAGATTGTCTTCACAAGAAATGCATCCGCAGTCCGGAAAACCGAGCCTATGTTGTTAAGGCTCCTGACATTATCCAGTACAATTACAACAGGGAACTTGCCCGCACTTTTAAAATCCTCAACTGTTTTTCTCTTCAGCTCATTATTAGCCAGTTTCTTTCTGGACATTTACGAAGTGTGATTTGGATTATTTTTGAGAAAAAAATAAAAAAAATGAATACTTTTATGATATTCAAAGATAGGGATAAATCGATAACTATATTTTATACAGATGAACTTACATGAATACCAGGGGAAATACATATTAAAACAATTTGGTGTTGCAATCCCGGAAGGGATTTTGGTCGAATCTCCAGAGGCGGCCCTTGAAGCTGCAAAACAGATAAAGAATAAGACCGGGACAGACAGTTGGGCTGTAAAGGCACAGATTCATGCCGGAGGACGCGGGAAAGGAGGAGGAGTCAGGATTGCCTCCTCACCTGAGGAAGCTTCCATGTTCGCAAAAGACATTATCGGTATGACGCTTGTGACACATCAGACCGGTCCCGCCGGAAAGCTTGTGCATAAAGTGTTGGTAGAACAGGGTATATTCTATCCGGGTGAGAGTGAAGTTTCCGAATTTTATATGAGTGTCCTGCTGGACAGGGAGCGAGGACGAAATACCATCATTTATTCTACTGAAGGTGGAATGGATATTGAGACTGTTGCGGAAAAAACCCCTCACCTTATCTTCCGGGAGGAAATTGATCCTGCTGCAGGCCTTCAGGCCTTTCAGGCCAGAAAGATTGCTTTTAATCTCGGGCTTCAAGGAAAGGCATACAAAGAGATGGTAAAATTTGTCCTGGCGCTGTACCGGTCATATGAACAATCTGATGCCTCTTTGTTTGAGATAAACCCCGTTTTTAAAACCTCTGATAACCTAATTCTGGCCGCTGATGCAAAAGTTGTCCTTGACGACAATTCATTATTTCGTCATCCTGACTATGCTGAAATGCGGGACATAACCGAGGAGGACCCTGCCGAGGTGGAGGCCGGGAAGCACGACCTCAATTTTGTAAAGCTCGACGGAAATGTAGGATGTATGGTAAACGGAGCAGGCCTTGCTATGGCCACCATGGATATAATAAAGCTGTCAGGAGGTGATCCGGCCAATTTTCTTGATGTAGGCGGGACGGCAAATGCCTCTACAGTTGAAGCCGGATTCCGGATAATATTAAAGGACCCGAATGTAAAGGCCATCCTGATAAATATTTTTGGAGGTATTGTAAGATGCGACAGGGTGGCACAAGG
>SLKJ01000007.1 GCA_007134675.1 Bacteroidales bacterium | reverse complement strand
CTGCAGCTGGTCAGGCACCGTATGGTAAAGGGCGGGGCAATAACCGCACACAACGTAACCGGCCGGGACCCGTCAATGGTAAATTTTGTTGAAGTAATAATGAATGATCCCGGACTGCAGACGGAAATATTTCCCAGGCATACAATATCGGTCAGCCTGGTCAGGGACTGATAAGTGTCCCGTTATTCATACTTGAGCGTTTCTGCCGGATTTTTCAGGGAGGTAGTGTAAACATGCCATGATACTGTTACCAGCGCAATAACCTGGGCAATAATGGCGGCCAGCAGGAATTCTCCTATTCCGGGCTCGGTCCTGTAAACGAAATTTTCCAGCCAGTTATTCATAAAGAACCAGGCTGCCGGCCATGCCACCAGGTTGGCAACGATAACTTTCCTTGTCAGTCCCCCGGAAAGAAGCATACTTATTCCAAAACTTGTGGCGCCATGCACTTTCCTTATGCATATTTCCTTTACCCTGTTCTGGGTTGTAAATGATGCCAGGGCAAATAGTCCCAGGCATGAGATAAGTATTGAAATCATTGAAAAATAGGTGAAAAGTTCTCCAAACTGTTTCTCTTCTATATAGGCGGCCATTATTTTGTCTTCAAGGTACTCATATTCGAACGGATAGTCGGGAGACAGTTCATCCCATATCTCCCTGATTGCATCAAGACTGCCTGATGGATTGACATGGTCTGTTTTAATATATGTATAAGCTGCTGCAGCAGTGGGAGAGAGAAGGATCGTAACCGGCCGGATCTCTGATTTAAGGGAGGCAGTATGAAAATTGTTTACAACCCCGACTATTTCATGATCATTTATCTTCTCGCTTAAAATATCCGGGGTTTCGAAAGCCCCTACAACTGCCTCATTTACTAAAAATAACCACGTTTCCCGTTGAAGCATATTTTCAGAAAAATCCTCTCCGGTTTTTATATCCAGTCCGAATACCCTGACAAAGTCCTCATCAACCTGGATAAATGGCCAGGTGAAGTTATTCTCTCCGTGATATACGCTCCATACATTGCCCGCCCGGTATGGAGCCTGGTTGGTGCGTGTTACTCCTTTTATGGAGGGGTTGGAAAGGCAGGCCTGTTTGAATACATCAAATTTTTCCGCTATCTGGTTGTTGAGGGATACTTCAATAATATCGGCGGTCTCATAACCGGGGTCGAATGAACTTATGTAACGGAGCTGCTTGTTGACAATAACGGTGCCGATGATAAGAAAAATACTTATGCTGAACTGAAAGATGGTCAAAAAGGTCCGCAGCTTTGCCCCGCCTTTTCCCGTATTCATCTCCTTTTTGAGGACACTTACCGGTGAGACCCGGCTCAGGTAAAAAGCCGGAAAAAGTCCGGATAGCGCGCCCAGCAGCAGGGGAACCCCAATTAAAATAATTATTATATTAATAGCCGAATACTTTATGCTCAGGTCAATATTTACAAAATCCGAATACCATGGTATCAGTAGTTCGGTAACTGCCAAGGCTATAAGTATGGAAGCAAGGACAGTGAAAACTCCTTCTGTGCATATCTGCATTATCAGTCCGGACCTTTCTGCACCAAGTATCTTTTTGAGTCCGGTTTCCTTTGATCTTTTCGCCGACTGTGCAGTGGAAAGGTTTATGAAATTGATTGCAGCAATAAGCAGTACAAAGCCAGCGACTATTATAAAAATGAATGTGTTCTTCTTGTCCCCGTGCCTGTGAAAATCACTTATCTCGGAAAAGTATATCTCTTTAAGGGGCCGTAAAGTTGCCTCCCTTAGTGTCATGCCTGAACCTTCATATAAGATATCCAGTTCATCTTGCAGTTTATCGGTCGCAGTCTCCCTGTTTTCCCGATCAATCCGGAAAAAAGTTTCATAATTCCATCGACCGGTATTCTGGAAATATTGGGGATTTCCTGAGGTGCTGACAAGGTATTCAAGGGGAAATATTGCATTAAAATCCAGTGATGAGGCAGGCGGGAGGTTTTCGAAGACTGCTTCAACGACAAGGTCATGCATGTTTTCCATTGATACCACCTGCCCGACCGCCTGGCTGTCTCCAAAAAGCCTTTCTGCCAGATCCTTTGATAAAACAACCGACCCTGGTGACATGAGCAGTCTTTCTGCCGATCTTTCGGTTATTTCAATGTCAAACATATCAATAAAGGAAGGATCGGCAACCACAGCCTCAATCTCTGCCCTTATTGATGGTGACATATCATCGGATCTGTAGAACATTGATCCCCAAATTTTTGTAATTCTGCAATGTTTTTTTATTTCAGGAATACCGGATGATAACGGTTCGGCTTCAACGGCATTGGTAATACCGTGAAAACCGCGTTCCAGTCTGAAAAGTTCATCTGCATGGGGTATGTGCGTATTGAACGAATATTGTGAATGGACGAAGATCGTAATCAGGATAAATACAGTGAGTCCTGTGGCCAGCCCTGCAATATTGATCAGGGTATACCTGAGGTTTGTCCGTAATGACAATAAAGCTGACCGTAAAATATGCCGGATACCCATGTTGTATATTTTAAGGTTTATTTAAAAAGACGAAGAATGAATCAGCAGTGTTGCATACATAAAACCTGTCATGACAAAAATCATTAAAAATAGCGACTGTTTAATTGTAATTGAACCGGTTTTATCGATTAATTTTGTTATGCTGTCATTCATATTAACTTTCTTTGATCAGTTATTTATTATGAATCCCCATGACACTAAAGTCTCACAAAATAACATATATAAAACAGGGGGATCCATCGGCCTTGAATTACTGTTTATGAATAACCTTGTAAAAATAATTAACTGATTAAAAACTTGATTAACCTATTTTATATAGATGAATGGTGGTGATGATTAAATTTCGGGGAATGATAAATTACTGTGAGATTAAATATTTAAGCTGATTTGACCATGCAGTTAATTATACTATAAACTTATTATAAATATAGATCATTATGAAAAAATATATTTTATTTCTTTTTTCGATCTTTGTTATGGTTTCCTGCGGCAGTGATAACAAAATAACTGATAATATGAGTCCACTGGATGACAAGACGGTAGCAACGGTAATAAGCCGGCTCGAAGCTGATCATGGCACACAGCACTCCGAACGGATAAGGCGGGGGGTGGAACAGATTTCCTCACTATGGAAAGGTGACGATGGTGATATTGAGACATTTGAAAGTTTCTGCCTGGAAAACTTTATTTCGGACAGCCGGGAACTGGATTTGGTATTCGACAGACTGGCCAATAATTTCGAGTATGTTTTCGGATACATGAACCGCATTTTACTTGAGATCAACCGGCCTGTACACGAGGATGTCGGTCCGCTCCATCCGGTAGACAGGATGTTCGGGGCATATAGTCCGGCAGCCCATGTGACCGATGATTTTTTCAGGAACAGGATAGCATTTTTCATTGCACTGAACTT
>SLKJ01000055.1 GCA_007134675.1 Bacteroidales bacterium | reverse complement strand
TCTCATCGTACAGGTCCGGGAAATAGTTCCCAAGTTGTGCAGGTGTGAACATACCTTTGTATATCATCACCCTTGTTGAGAGACTGGGGAGGGAGAAGTAATTTTTCTGACCTATATCTGAATTATAGACCTCATTTTCTGCCAGCTTTCTGATGACATAAAGTTTTCTCTCCAGGTCATCCTGTTCATGATTGCCAAAAATAAAAACCTGTTTCATAAACGGCTCCGTGCTTAGTGCTATCTCTCCAAGCACACTCCTGTTTACTGGTATGTCACGTACTGCAATAACATTGAGATTTTCCTTTTCAACAATTGAGAAAAATATTTTTTCACACTCTTCCCTGTCCCCCAAATTTGCAGGAAGGAATAAAATACCTGCACCGTAAGTGCCCGCGGCAGGCAGGTTGTCTATTTCTTTCTTAAAAAAATCATGAGGGACCTGTACCAGTATGCCTGCTCCGTCGCCGGTTACATTATCTGAGCTCTCAGCTCCCCTGTGTGTCATATTCAGCAACACCTGCAGTCCGCGCTCCACAATTTCGCGGGATTTAACTCCCCTGATGCTGGCCACAAATCCTATTCCGCAACTGTCATGCTCATTTTCGGCCGAATACAATCCTGATCGTTTATATATTGTAGTTGACATTTTTACTTTATTTCTGATTAAATTGAACTACCTTATCTGCCCGTTGCCATAAATAATGTATTTTGTTGTTGTCAGCTCCTTCAGACCCATAGGTCCCCTTGCATGAAGCTTCTGGGTGGAGATACCGATCTCGGCACCAAATCCGAACTCAAATCCATCAGTAAACCTTGTTGAGGCATTTACATAAACTGCTGCTGCATCGATCTCGGAAAGGAACCTTTGTGAATTGGTGTAACTCTCTGTGATTATGGTTTCTGAATGTTTTGACCCGTACTTGTTAATATGGATTATAGCATCACTGAGCGAATGGACAACCTTAACAGCAATTATGAGATCAAGATACTCTGCATACCAGTCCTCTTCAACAGCCGGAACAGCATAACCGATGATTTCTGTAACATATTTATCTCCTCTTATTTCTACATTGTGATCCCGGAGTTTATCGCATATTACAGGAAGGAATGTGTCGGCTACCGAAACATGGACAAGCAAGGTTTCAATTGCATTGCAAACACCCGGCCTCTGGGTTTTAGCGTTTAATACAATCTCTTCCGCCATTTTAACTTTTGCCGATTCATCCACAAACGCGTGACAGTTACCCACTCCTGTTTCAATAACAGGAACCCTGCTGTTTTCAACAACTGTTTTGATCAATCCGGCACCTCCCCGCGGAATAAGTATGTCGAGATATTCATTGAGCTTCATCATAGCCACTGCACTTTGCCTGTCAGTGTTCTCAACCAGCTGCACAGCCTCAGGAGGTATTCCCCGGCTTATGAGGGCTTCCTGTATGATCTTCACTATAGCCATATTTGAGTTGATGGCTTCCCGTCCTCCTCTGAGTATTACGGCATTTCCCGTTTTCAGGCATAGTCCCGCTGCATCTACCGTTACGTTGGGCCTTGCTTCATAGATTATTCCGATCACACCTACGGGAACCCTGATTTGTCCGATCTGTAATCCGTTGGGGCGCCTCTTCATTGAAATAACTTCGCCCACAGGATCCTCAAGCATGGCAATCTGTAACAGTCCCTCAGCAATACCCCCTATCCTTTCACTATTCAACGTAAGCCTGTCAATAAGGGGCCCTTTTATGCCATTGTTTTCTGCTTCGAGAAGGTCCTTGCCATTTGCAGAAAGTATAATACCGGACCTTTCAACCAGAAGATTTGCAACTTTCTCGAGAGCTGTCTTTTTTTCGTTTGACGACATGCGGGCAAGAAATGCGGCAGATTTCTTAGCCAGCTGCCCTTTTTGATTAAGTTCTTCCATTATTTATTTGTTTAATGCACATTACTGCTGTATTTCCATGAAAAGAGTGTTCCGGCCTCTTTACCTGCCATTATTTTCCATAGTATTTCCGGTTTTGATCCGTTAGTGATAACCACCTTTATCCCGGCTTCTTGGCATATCCTGGATGCTGCTATTTTTGTTGCCATCCCGCCGGTTCCGAATCCAGAACCTGCACCGGTTGCAGATCTTTCAAGTTCATCTGTTATTTCATGCACCACCGGAATAATGTGTGCTTCCGGGTTATGCTTCGGATCGGCGGAATAGAGCCCGTCGATGTCAGACATAAGGATCAGCAGGTCAGCGCCGGCAAGGTCGGCTACGTATGCAGAAAGAGTGTCGTTATCGCCAAATTCAATCTCATCTGTTGCAACGGTATCGTTTTCATTGATTATGGGGATGATATTCATTTTTATCAGCTCAAGTAGTGTATTCCTTGCATTTCCCCTTCGCTCGGCTTTAACAACAATATCTTTTGTAAGTAAAACCTGTGCAACGCGTTGATCCCTGGTTTCAAAAAACCTCCGGTATATCCTGATAAGTTCCGCCTGCCCGATAGCTGCAAGGGCTTGTTTGCCCGCCAGATCCGGGGGCCGTGAGACCAGGCCCAGACGACCGGCACCGACTGCGATTGCGCCAGATGAAACCAGAATTACTTTCCTTCCTGTTTTTTGAATTCCCGCAAGTGTATCGGCAAGCCTTACCAGTCTCATATAATTCAGTCTTCCGTTTGGATAACTCAATGTTGAGCTACCTACCTTAATAACTATTATTTTGGAGGATATCAGTTTTTTCCAGCTTTCCATACGATTATATTTCACTTTTTAAAGTCATATGCATAACTCACATACCATACATCAGGAAATCAAATCCTTACATAAGTGTTACGCATTATTCAGCTTAATTCATCTATATAAAACAGGTTATTTAAATTATAATCAGCTAATTACATAATTCAGGTGATTCAAGTTCAGTGTTTCGATTCCGATGGATCCCCCTGTTTTATTCATTGCTTTTTGTGTTACTAATTAACATGGGGATTCATACCCGCATATTGACAGAAGTCCGGGAACCCGGCGATATTATGATCTGTCTCATACCTGCCGCCAATTATATTGGTTGAAATATCTAACAGTTCTTCTATACCTGCCTCCCGGATTGAAGAGTTGTTTCTGAATAATAACAGAAATTTCTCACCATCAAAGGTGTTGACCACAATTGCATCAGCATCTGTAAGCGATGCTACTATCAGCGCAAGGGAGTAATTATCATTCATGATAATATCGTTTGTTGAAACCGAGTCGTTTTCATTAATTACAGGAATAATGCCTTGTTTCAGCAATCTGGCAAGGGTGTTCTTTGCATTCCTGTTGCGAAGGGGATTGTCAATCACATCCCTTGTAAGCAATACCTGAGCTACAGTCTGATCAAAATGATCAAAACAGTCCTGGTATGAAATTATCAGTTCAGCCTGGCCAACCGCTGCAATAGCTTGTTTGGCAGT
>SLKJ01000019.1 GCA_007134675.1 Bacteroidales bacterium | reverse complement strand
GTATCATAAGGTTCGGTCAGCCTGTTGGGAGAGATGAACCCATCACGCTGATTTCTGATTTCAGTCTGCCGGATAAAGTGTATTGCTTTCTCCTCAAATGTCATCCTGCGGGGAATGATCTGCCCTATTCCCCTGTTGGTTGCGATCCAGGCTGTACCATCATCCTGAATGGCAATTCCGTTTATATAATCATCGGGAAGCCATCTTAAGCTGAACCTGTAGTAGAATTCATCGTTTTCAAAGCGGATAGCTCCTTTTTTTGTTCCAAACCATACAATGCCATCCGGACCGGCTGCTGCACATGTGAAATTATTGTAGGGTAAGCCTTCCTTCCCTGAAAAAAGGGTCCATTCTTCATCATGTAAAAACCCAACCCCCTGTTCTGCTCCAAACCAGAGCCTTTCCCTGGAATCTACAACCAGAACTGCAACGTTGTAAGGAGCCCATCTGTATTTCTTACTGCGGGGCAATATTTCCCGCCACTTATTGGTCCGTGAATCAAGCCTGAACAGGCCGTTTTCAGCACCTGCAAAAAGATCCCCCTTAAATTCTGTTATGGAAAGAAGAGAACCGGCGGCTTCAGGAAGTTCAGGATTTGATAAATTTGTTTCCGGTTTCTTAAATGCTGTTGAAATCCATTTCTCCCCGTTCCATTTATAATTTGATCTTTCAAGCAAAGCAACAGGTGAATTATTCTCAAGCACTACCGAATTTATCTTTTCGTCAGTAAAACCATTTCTCAATGTATGATGAACAGCAACATCCTGCACTATCATCTGGTTTTCAATCGATTGCCCTGGTAATGCCAGGGGGTAAAAAAGAATAAGGAATATCAAAAATCTCATATGTAATTGTTTTGTTTTTATTGTTTATAGATAGCCTTTTGTGAATTTCAGTTGATGAGGATTTCTCCCGGTATAATCCAGTACAGATTAACGTTTGGTCTCCGGAGCACTGATAATTTCCAGGTAACGTCCCATCCAGTAGGGAAGAAGCCAGACATCGCCGGCACTGATAAGATGGTCCCCGTTTCCGGCCCTGTCCAGTTGAAAAATATTCCCATTATGCCGGTGAAGTGGTATTTCTCCAAGAGGAAGCAATTCCGGAGTGGACTGGTTTCTGAAATTATCCGGAAGAAGTTCGATGTCATGGCGATGTGAATTTTGTACGCTCCAGTTTCTCAGGTCAAGGGGGTATTGCTGAAGAAAATCAATTGATTCTGCAAGGTCAAATTCCCTGGCACCTGTCATCGCGTAAATAAAATTCCAGAGTGCATTTCTTTCGGGACGCTCGATGTTCCAGTGATCATGAATTGCGTCATAATACTGCTCTTTTAATTCCGGGGTGAAAGCATAAGGATAGAGCCCCCAATAACCCAAAAAGTACATCTGGTCATCCGAATGGTTCCACTCTTTGGAGAGGACTTTACTCAATTTATCTTCATCAGTCCGGCCAATTTCAATGATGGGCCTTGCCAGGTTTTCCAGATAACCATGCTCCTCCATAAGTTCGTATGCTTTATCTTTGAACTTGGTTTTTCCGGTAAAATTATAGGCGGTTTGTAAAAATCCTATGATATTTGATGAATACAGTCTCCTGTCACCAACGCTTGTGGGGAATGCGTTCACATAATCCGGGTTCCATTTTCCCCAAAGAGTAGGCTCACCGTCTATATCAATAATATAAAGGTCATTGTTAACTATATAGCTCATCATATTATCAAGCAATTCAAGTGCACGCTCTTTCCATTCTTCATCATCGGCCAGTTCAAGTATCAAAGTAAGTGCAAACATTTGTCCGACAGCCTGATCACTGCTGGCAGTTGACCGGAATGTCCAGTTTGGATGGTCGGCTCCGCGCGCCCAGATTAAGGCCGGACTGCCCGATGTCAGCTCCCTGTTTTCCCATCCTTCTGTTTTTGTGTTTACGACAATATGATCACGTTCAAAACTTCTGGCAAATAAACCCTCTATACCGGTAATTGTATGAAGCCTTTCCATAGCTTCAAAAGATTCGTAAGCATTTATTTTTGCCTCCTGCGAGCCTGTTACCTTGTACCGGAAAAGCTGACTCGCAATATACATCGCTGTCCATAAATTATCACTGGGTTGTGGCCCCATCTGTGCAGTTGAATAACCTTCAGGCAATCGACTTACCGAACAGTTGAATCCATACCTTATGTTTTTTTCCCTGACCTGTTTCTCAAAGAACATTGCTTTTTCTTCCAGGGTCATTTCTTTGAAAAATATTTGTCCCAATCCTTTGTCAGTAAGCACTAAAACACTGTTTTCAGGACCTTCTGCAAGAGCAATTACCTGATCGCCCGGCAGCCATCTTTCGCCGGCATAATAACTGTATTGCCCATTATCATTAAGTTTGAATGCCCCCCGTGTAGAACCGAACCACAGATCTCCATTGATTTCTTTGATGCAATTAATTTCAGGCCAGGGGACTTTAGTTACTAATTCATTATCAGGAAATATAATATATCCCTGATCTGTTCCAATTGCAATATTTTCGCTCGAACCAAGGGGTTGGGCTGAGTTTATGTTTTTCCCCTCAAAAAGTGTATTGATTGTCCCTGATGAAGTAAGTTCAGCAACCTGATTTGAAGTTGTGAGTATAAACCGGTTTTTGGCAGGATGGAATTTAATCTCCCTGACCCCATCCAGTGAACCTTCCCAGAGTTTATCTCCGGACTGGTTTAAATAGACCATTCCGGACCCGTTAGATACAAGAAAATGGAAATCCGGCCCTGCAGCAACAATACGTGCATCCGGCATCTGATGGTCTATCTGAATTCTCCCTGCCCACGCATTGCTGAAAACATGTTTGTCGTCCAGGTAAACGGTATGATTTTTATAAGTGATAATATCTGCTATCTTCTTTGGCAGCAAAGGAGTATATGAAAGGTCTCTGATTAGCCCTCCTGAATAGAAAAGGCTTCCGTTATCGGGAACAAGAATCCCCTTTTCCGAAAGTATGTGTATATGATTATTACGGTCAGATGAAATTGCAAGAAGCTCTTTTTCCAGCTGTTCTTCCGAAAGGTAGAATTTAATGCTGTAATCCTGTACAAATGGCTTGTCGACGTGAACAGGCTGTCCAATCTTATTAAAAATGCCCCTGTCAGAATCGGGTTGCGAAGAACAACCGGTTAAAGCAACCAGAAAAAGCAGGAATAGGATGATTCTTATTGCTGATGGTTTTTTCATAACAGTAAGTATTATAAAGAACAGGTTTATAAAATGGTTTGGCAATTCCTTAAACAGAGGGTTATTACTACCTTAAAGATGCTGCAAAGCAGTATTTTAAAGGAGTTTAAAAAAATACTACTTCCTGCAATGATAGAAAAAATATTCCAGAACTCTCAATTACTGGTCACTCTTTTTCCCGCGAAAAATAAAATTACCACCTTGTGCTTCAGCTGCCACCTGATCAGGCAGTGAAAGTGAATTTTTTGATGACCCTT
>SLKJ01000177.1 GCA_007134675.1 Bacteroidales bacterium | reverse complement strand
TTATATTCAGATCAATTCTAATAAGTAATTTTTGGAGAGCCATAAACCTTGATTTAAAGGATTATGATAGAGCGTATACATTAATGCTACTTTCACATTATGTGAGAATATTTCTATTATCTTTCAAGATTCAGATAATTTTAAAATTATGCTTGCTTCATCAATGTCCATATACTTCAGGGTAATTCACAAAAGAAGTTTCTTTCATAGTAAATAAAGTTTAATTAAAAACCTGATATCCGAACAGAAAAATCATTTTGGTATGGAAAAGAAAATGGCTCCGTGCGATTCATTTTTAGGTTGGGTGCTTCCAAAAATGAATCTGCGTCCGGAAGGCTACAGAAAGGTCCGCAAACAGGTATGCCAGCGTATGAAGAAACGTATAAAGGAGTTAGGATTGCAAGGCTTCGGCGATTATCGTGCCCATCTGGAGAATAACCCGCATGAGTGGGAAATTCTGGATAAAATGACCCGCATTACTATTTCGAGGTTTTTCAGGGATAGGAAAGCCTGGGAAGAACTGGGTGACAGGCTGATACCCAAAATAACCCGGAGGGCAAATACCCTCCGGCGACCGGTCAGATGCTGGACTGCCGGCTGTGCTTCCGGAGAAGAGCCATACAGCCTTTCTATCCTGTGGAAGGAAAAGATATTGCCATCGTTCCCAGACGCTCACCTTGAAATAATAGCAACCGATGCCGATCCGAATATGCTGGACAGGGCCCGACAGGCTTGTTATACCAAGGGTTCGCTGAGGGAGGTTCCCCCAGAATGGATAAAGAAGGCATTTTACCGTAAAATTCACTTTTACTGCCTTAAAGATCCATACCGCCAAAGGGTGTCATTTCATCTACAGGATATCAGGAAAACTATGCCGGAGGGGACATTTGACCTAGTTTTCTGCAAAAATCTCACGGCCATGTATTTTAGCAGAGAACTTGCAACCAGAATATTCAAAAGAATAAGTGAAAGAATGGAAAAGGGAGCATACCTTGTGCTGGGTAATCATGAAGAGATCCATCTAGAGAGTATACAAGAAATCAGACTGTTCGACAAAGGCATAAACATTTACAGGAAAGAATAACCTGTTATCCTGGCCTAATCCTAATTCCCAGTACCGGCAAAGGGCGTTATATATACCTGAACGAATAACCTGAGAAGTTTCTTAGACATGCTGTAATTCATTACTTGATTTGTCGGCCTAAGGCTGACAAAGCTTTTAAAAAACGACGCAAAAACCGGGCCGTCAGTTGCAGAAAAGCTATAATAATTACAGGAGTCAGGGTTTAAGATCAGGGAATAAGGTTTATCAAACCCTAAGGTCAGCAGTCGGTTAAGCAGGACATAGGAAGGAGGGACTACGATAAACTTCCTGTGCAATGGCCTTTTGTCAGTGATATTTTTTTAATGGTTCACTTTTCGGGTATTATTGGTGGGGCACAGTTAGATTCAGCAGTTTCGGGCAGATTACAAAGTCAGATTAAACATTTTTTCACAAATACAGTTTATAATATTATTAAACTTTTTCTTGTGTCTGCGATCCCAATAATTCGTTTAAATCATATTGCGATGAATCGAAAATATCTTATCCACCTGACGGCCCTGACAGTCATTCTGGCCCTGACAGCTGTCCATTTTTCCGGAAACCCGACTATTACAAATATCTTCAGCTTGTAAGGGACAGGGTTGCACCGGGCGGAGCCATAACGGCCCATAATGTTACCGGAGGCTCACAACGTCATATGAGGGATTTTTTGGAAGCGATTGAAAATGATCCCGGACTGGAAACGACTATCCATCCTCTGAGCGGCGAGGGTATTTCGGTCAGCATAATAAAATCAGGACAGTAGGAAGACGGCCGTATGCAACCGGTTTTTGCAAAACGGGTCCGGAACAGGATCCGGGGAGAAATTTCAGGAAAGTCTATCAGGTTTTTGAGTAATTTTGTGATCTTCCGGCAAAAAAGTTAAATCTTGTCTATCTCCTCCTCCCTCCCGGATAGCGGTTTCCTGTTTATACGATATAAAAAATAAACAATACGGATACCTCCATATCCATCACGCAAAAGCAATCTGTCTTACAAATAATTTTTAACTTAGTGCCGAACAGGTAGCCTTCCTGCACAAAAATCGTTTGCAGGCAGAATTGTCTCTTTATGAAAAGCTTTGCATAAAGCGTTTAAGGAGGCAAAACAGCTGTTGGGTTTGGGACGGTGCCAGTCCAATGATTTTGATGCCCAGATTGCAGATAAAACTATTTCCATGATCCAGTATATCCTGCTGTCCCTGAAGTTCCGTTATGATCACTATGAGACCAAAGGGACAATGTTCGGCCATATCCGTGATGGGATTATTGAAGCCCGTCTTAATGAGAGGTTATGGGGGCTATTTGTAGAATTGATAAGAATTATGGTGGTGTTATTTAATGATATGGACGAGATGGATCTCCTTAAAAGGATCCTTGAGGATGAAACCCGCATCAGCCTTCGGCAGACAAAATATGATGAACAAACCATGCGGGTTCCATGCGTTTGTAACACTGATTTGTACGCATGAAAGGGCCTATGAGATGATCAGGCGTTTACTTCCTCAGGAACCAGACCTGCAAAATGTGGAGTAAGCGAAAATGGAAAATATAAAGTTCTGAAAACTTAATATATAGCACATGAAGTCAACTAATATTTGATTGATATAATGTGATTTGATAACAAGTGCGAAACTTTAATCATTCATAATTCCAATATTTAATAAATTCTAATGGTAATGATTTTATTTTACTCTTTGTGTTTGAAATTGGATTTTCTGGTAATAGTATGTATATTCAGCCATTAACCAATTTAGTTTATTTATATGATAAACAGCAGGTTAATCTCTATCTACATCTTTCTTTTTTTCGTTATTTTAATTATTCTGAATCATATCTTCGGGTATTTCGGCCATTACGGTTACGATGATATGCTATACTCCGCTATTGCAAGAAATTTTGCTGATGGAGTTGCAATGTACGATAATTCATTCAGCTTCCGGTTTACAATAATACTGATGACCACAGTATCGTACCTCGCTTTTGGAGTTAGCGACTTTTCATCTTCATTACCATCTTTATTAATTTCTATTTTAACACTGTATATAGTATATGACACTTTAAAAAAGTTCAGTGCTATCCACACCGTTATCGGTTTATCATTAACCCTGCTGATAAATGTTTTTTTGTTTTATACGGACAAAATCATGCCAGACATTTATGTGGCATTCTTTCTTCTTTTATCTATTTACTGGATAGACCGATACAGGTTTTATGCTAAAACCAATGAATTAAAATATGCTTTTTTGTTTACCGTCTCTCTGTTCCTGGCGTTCTCTTCAAAAGAGACTGCAGTATTGTTCCTGCCGCTGCCAGTTGTTCTATTTGTAACGGATATTCTGCAGAAACGTAATATAAAATTCTGGATCTGCTCAATTTTCTTTGGTACGTGTATCCTGGCAGTTTATTTAATTGCAATATGGCTGTTGACCGGCGATTTTTTCAAACGTTTTGAGGTTTTATCGTTAACCAGTCAAGCGCAATCATATTTATACAGTTATGACAAGCAGCCCCTTGTTGTCACACTGAAAAGATTATTCTACGATCTATTTGAAAGATACACTATTGAGGGTATGGTGGTTTCTTACCTGTTTATCATATCTGCATTACTCTCGAAAAGCCTAAAAGAGCTTTTTAAAATCAACAACACCTTCTCTTTATATTTTGTATCCTCTGTGATCCTGGCACTTTCAGCTAACTTTATGACAATTTCCCCTTTTTCATATCACCCTGTTCCTACAGATCCTAGACACACCCTTTTTCTGATTCCGGTTTCTGCTATTGCTGCCTCATTTATTCTGGCAGAGTTTATTTCTGATAAAAAATATAAATATCAGATTATCTGCCTGTTTGTTCTGATCTCAGTATTTGCGTATTTTCTCGACAGGACCATTTTTTATAAACTATACTTACCCTTATCAATGCTTTTAATACTGCATATATCATTTAATAAACAGACCAGGCTCCGCAGAACTGTTTTTCTGGTTCTATTTATAGCCATTTTATCAATTACCCCATTCAGGTTTTTTATATACTCGGTTTCAAATGTAAAATACAGCATGCAAAAAGAGATTGTATTTAAATATTTTATTGGTGCAGATGAAAAGTGCTACGTATTTACCGATCCCATGCAGAAGAATATCGGGAACTACTATTTAGCGTTTGAAAATGAAGACAACTGTATCTTTGTTGATTACACGGACATTGCAGACTACGATATTAAGGATGAATACAGGAAATATCTGTTTTTAAACTGGCATACCCAGTTTTATTCAGAAGGTCTTGGCCGGTTACCCTTTTTTGCAAAGATCATTGACAAATCATATGACCTGCTTTTTGAAAATGAGAAGCATGGGATGTATATATATGAAATCCCTAAAGTTATTATCCCCGAATTATCAGGTAAAAAACTGTTGAAGACCAGAAATGATTTTCAAAAAATAGATGAAAACTGGACCCATGATGAAAGCATGCTGTCAGAAGAGACATTTTTTTCCGGAAACAGGTCCCAGAGATTACATGAATTTTCAACATCTTTTTCCATCGCACTGGACTCCTTGGATCAGTACAAAGGTAAAAACCTCTATATCAAAGCCGGGTTCCAAAGCAATTTTGCTCATAAACCTTCATCATTGCTTGTCTTCTCGATGGAAAACGAAGAGGGTGGTTATTTCTGGGAGAGCAGGAACATAGGTCAGGACATCAGGGTATTCAACAGATGGTATCACCAGGATTTTTATCTATTGATTAAAAACGAGGAGATAAAAAACAATTCGGTTCTCATGATCTATATTTGGAATCCCGGTAATGACGTAGGCTATATAGATGATTTTGAAATTTCTATATATGCAATATAACTTTCAGTATGCACCGACAAAATTGTCATATCAATTTCAAGAACTATTATTGCACGATCTATGGGTTATACCACTACTGCACAGCTTAATAGTACTCTTGAGGGAAATAGTGTGTTATCAACAAAAGCAATTCTTGCAATGGTAGAAAACTTAAAAGTTAACCCAACTTTCTTGCTTTTAGGTAGAGGAAATATGTTTTTGACCGAAAAAGATGAAGTTGAGCAATTAAACACTCAACTCAAAGACTGCTTAAGTAAACATCAAGAAGCAATTGATACTATAAAAGAATTGAATGAAAAAATTATAATGCTTGAAAAAAGAAATGATGACCTTGTTGACATTACAAGTGCTGCAATAAAATATCATAAAGGTGGTAAAGAAGAACCTAAAAATAAGGATTAACTAAAATTTCAATAAAGTAAATATTTACCCAAAACCAAATCTATATAACGAACAAAGTAAATGGTTACCCTGGCAAACTTGTCCCAAATGACCCAAAATCTGTCCCACAACGAAATAACCCCCTGTGATTATCAGGGGGTTATACGGGGGTGGAGGTCACGGGCGGATTCGAACCGCCGTAGAAGGTTTTGCAGACCTCTGCCTAGCCACTCGGCCACGCGACCAGTTTTAAAAGCATTGCAAAATTAATAAATCTTACCCAAAGTACCTCAACATAAGCAATTTTTTAATACCACGGACAAGTTCCAAAGCCCTGAGAGGGGCAGTCAATATTCTTGTGGATTAAGGCAGGCAATGGATAAAAATCACTTCTTTCCCGAAAGCAGTTCTGATAAAATAAGTCTAATTCAAAACCAATAGATTTAAGGTACCATAAGATTTACTATGTATGTCTCGCAGATAAAGACTTTCCTTTTTTTGTAAGAATAAGTATTTTCGATCCTGAAAAAATGTGGTGCTGCAATTATAATAATTCCAGACGCCCAGATAAAATTGTCAAATATTGCAAATATTTTTACACTCGCATAAACCTTATTTTAATGAAAAAAACAATTTTGGTTTTATCACTGACATCTGTTATAATATCCGGGTATTCCCAGGACGTCCAAAAGACCCTGAATTCCGATTCATTTAAAAGAGTCGCTGAAAGATCAGACCCACAGGGGACAATCAGACTTAACGGAAATGACCAGGCAGGAAAGATAGACCTCAGGATATATTATTTGCCAGGTCTTTCGCTGAGAGGAGCTGGCAGGCACCTTGGTTCGGAAATACTCTTTTCTGATAAATCATCATGGGTGGGTGAAAGTACCCTGCCAGATAATGTTATTTTTAATTCCCGGTTGGATTATGGTGACAAAATCAATCCCATTATAACCAAACCCTTGCCCGACATCCCATTTAGCCTGAATATGGGGTATACTCATAATGAAACCCGTATAGGCATTTCATGGGACCGGATATCTGCCTCAGATAAGCAGTCCGGGAAAGTGCCGGGATTATATGAAATTATTAAGGAAACAAGTCAAGAATTCGGATACGGTTATGTAAGTTTCTGGGATATGGGAATAGATCTCCATGAAAGCAGGAATTATCCGGCATCATGGTTCGAGGGAACAAGAGATCTTGATCAGAATGAAGATGCGGATTATACCGGCAGCTACTATCCGGAGAAGGGATCAACAGAATGGAGCACTTCGCACGAAACCTCTTTTAATTCTCTCCGGCTGACTATTACCCATCCCCTGACATCAAATGAGAGACTTAAGCTGAGCCTGTCAGGCGGATTGCAATACGGCCGCTGGAGAGACAATCTGATTCAACAGATTAATATGACGGCGCATTATAATCTGACGGACATATGGACTGAAAAAGTCCGCGATGAATTAACCGGAGATTCAATAGATATAGAACTTCATCTGCAGGAAATCTTTAATAATGATATTACTCTCAAAACAAACTCCTCAGCTTCATTCAATTCCATTGGACTGTTGGCGGGCATTGAAGCGGACTGGAAAGTATTACCTTCTCTGTTCTTTAATCTAAAGGCCAGTGCTGCAACATTAGGTGGTGATGCTTTCTATACCGGTAGAATCATAGATATAGACGATATTTTTATAGAAGACATTTTCACGGAGTATGATCAGGATGGGAACATGCTCTTTACTGATCCCCTGGTGGCTTATGAATATTTATCGGGCATTTTTGAATTGCCCGAACATTCAGGTTTGGTATCAATTATGAATTACAGGTTGGATGTCGGGGCAAGGTATGAAATAACCGACGATTTCTTTCTCAGGGCCGGATATTCGTATTCCCTCTGGAAAAACCTCCCAATTTCTCCTCAGTGGACCTACGCAGATCCGTTCACTGAACCCTATAGTGCTTTTGCCCTGGAGAAAAGTTGGGAAAAAAATATAACATCCGATATTTCAAGCTCGGGTCTCTATCTGGGGATTATTCTTGTCTTCTGAATAAACCTATACCAAAGAAAGTGTAAAGAGGTTCATAACGATGAACTGGCAACTTCTCAGGGCACAAAATAAGCATCCACCGTGCCGGGATTTTTCAGGGATCAGGTTTCAGGTAGTTTTTTATAAAATTAATCCCGGCAGGTGGAAGCTTTTGAAGAAGTCTGTTGAGGCGAAAAAGTTGCATTCCACATATCAACAGATATATATTGATTTAGGGTTTTTGAACCAATAAAAGTTTCTCCCTTTCCTATAAGATGCAAAATACTCCTGTCAGGTTGCAGATACAAGAGAAAAATAATTAATTTTACAACATAAATTGTCCTGTGGTGTAATTGGCAACACGTCTGACTCTGGATCAGAAGAGTCCAGGTTCGACCCCTGGCAGGACAACCATGGAGCAGCATTGGCCTGCCTACTTATTACCAGTATCAGACGCACATAAGTTAATTATTTTCCTGAATATCACCAACAAAAAACTTTTCACCAGCAGTCAATGGAATTCCAGCAGAAGTGAATCCTTCCATTACAATCCTGAATAAAGACGATTTATCGGAAGTATAAAACTTAATTTTCGCCTTTCCCTCAGGTGATATATTTACTTCAGGATCCCAGTAAAGAGTAGTTCGAAAATCATCTTCTTTTTTTTCTTCATGTGAATTGTCATAAACAGGTGAATAAAATTCCCTTGCCTGATGATAACCGGGCAGAATAAAGCTGGTTATTCCCTGGGCAGGTCTGAACTTCATATCTGACCGATCTTTGGTATAGATTGCTAATGCACTTTGCGAATCAGGATCTCTCAAATTTCCATAAACCCGATTATCTTCAATAAAATCGATGAACGAGATAAACTCCGGAGGTATATGGCGAATGTGGTCAATATTGGTTTCGAATCCATCCAGCAGGACTGTCACACCAACATATCCCATGATACCCCGACGCATAAGAGTTACCTCGCCCATTGAATTAGTTCTGATTGACAATCCTGGAAAAGTAGTAACTATCAAATTTAAAATATCGTTTGTCACAAAGGGTAATGAGTCAACAACAACCCTGTTACTGTGTCTTAACGGCCGTCCATGGAGTGCCCTGTCGAAGGGGGATTTTTCAACCGGCTTTCTGGCCCTTATCTCAATTTCTTCAATTTCAAGTTGCCATAAATCTCTAAAAGGAAAAAGAGCAGCATCTTTCATCGAATCTTCAAGGTAAGATTTTATTGTTTCCAGGTCTTCTTCCCTTGCTTCAGCAACGGAGAATTCATTAAAAGCCAGAGCAGGCTCAATTATGTGAAAGGTCATCCACCTGTCTCGTATCGACATAACTTCCTCTCCAATACCCCTGCGTTCCCGCCTTGTTTCACGCCTTTCACGATAAACTTCCCCCTGAAGGATAATCAGGGTGGTATCATGAAAATCAAACCCGTCAAAATAAAAATACCCGTCATCTCCTGTTACAAGAGTCTCAAAATGAAAGCCCTCGCCGCTGGCAACAAGCATGATCCTGGCTTTGACAGGCTGATCTCTATTATCTACATCCGTTGCCTGGCCAAGTATGAAATAACCCTTACCTGCCGGGAAATTCATCTCCGGATATTTGCCTGCCATAAGCTCATCCCAATTGAAACGCCGCCACCCATTGGTCATCATTAGCAAATCAAGTAATTCATAACGATCATCGTTCGAAGGATCAAAGAAATATCCCGGATCTTCAATTACTCCGGGCAAATCGGAAGAAAGGAGCATATGTGTTTCAATATTTCTTATCTGGTGAGTTGAAGGAACAATATAGCTGTCGGTTACAGCTATCGAAAAAACACCGCTTAAAGGATTTCCTTTATCGTCTCTCAGATTGATTTCCACTTCAACTTTTTCCCGGTTGTCGAACATGTCTGATGAAATATCAATATCAAGCATAGCGGAAGGAGTTTGTTCCTCAATAAACAGGAGCCGCTCAGCAACCGGAAATCCATTGCCGCTGAAAAGGGTGAAATGAACAATACCTGCCGGAAAGTCAGACTTGTCAATCCTGACTAAAGCGGTATTTCCTTCAGGAAGCTGCTCAAGGCAAAACAACTGGCCCCTCATGTGGCCGACAAGTACTGCTCCCTCAAGGCCCTCACTGGTATTTGCCTGTATATTTATCAATGCTTCCCCCGGAAAATAATCACTGTGATGAAGTATTTGGAGTGTATAACCTTCGTCACGGACAGGAGGCAGATTAAACCTCTTCATGACACCATTACTGACAACTTCAGCATAATAGGAGTGGCCGGCATCGGGAATAAAATCAAATTTACCCATTCCAAACCTGGTTGTTGTAAATTCTTCAACGGTTTTGCCTGTTTCATCATAAACTGTTCCTCTGGCATCCTGTCCAGAGCCTTGATGATCAGTAACTTTTACTGCAACAACCGAAAGAAGTCCCCCGACAATTTCGCCCCCCTGTGGAAAAAACTGAACATTAAAGAGAGCATCTTCAAAGGATTCGGGAGAAGAGATCTCTGCTTCTGTCGGGCCAGGATAAATAACATTTTTTTCTTCATTTAAAAAGGGTACATTCCATATGTTAATCTGCTTTTCAAAAAGGGGAGCATCAGTGTAATTTTGCATATATCTTGTATATCCTCTAAGAATATAGGTCCCTGCCTCCCTTTCGGTCTCAATGATAATGTCACCCTTACCTTTCCCATCCTTTATTTCAATAAAGCGACGATCTGTTACCTCCCCGGATGAATCAACGAGCTCAATGACTGCCATCCGGCTCAGAACTGAACGAAAGTGGGTTGAAGCATCAAGAAGATAGGTGCTGAACCATATAGTTTCTCCGGGTAAATAATTGTATTTATCAGTATGGATATAAAGTTTCTCCTGGGGAAAATAAAGCATCCATTCCTCAAACCGGTTCTTTATATCCATTGATAACAGGTGACTTCTGACTGCAGGATCAGTAGCCTCCCCTACTGAATAACTGCCTGGAATGCTTTGATAGGTGTCATAGGATAATTGTTGAATACCGCTGGAAGAACCATTATAACCATTACCGGCATAACCGTTCAGAGTCTCAAAAATAAATCCGGTAAAAATATAGCAGTAAAATAAAATCCTGATCATCATTGCCGTACCTGAAATTATCCTGACATTGTTCATAAAACTCCTGGTTCAGGTTCTGATCTGGTGCATCTGCACAGTTTAATAGAAGGTCTTTCCCATACTTTACGGTGTTGCAACCAGGTTGAATAAAAACCCACAACAGATACTTCACAATAGTCAATTGAAGATATCTATCCGGCAGCCCCTTTTCAAGAATGTGTTGAATATAATGGTACCATTGCCAAAATTAATATAACTCTTGAAAAATGTTACCTAAAATCAAAGAAGAAAATATTTAAATTATATTATGACCTTCAGTCGATTCTACATGCAATTAAAAACTCTTTGAGCAATATTAGCAAGATGCAGAATTCACATCTTTTTGTGTTATTTTGCGGAATGATATATTTTTTTCCCGGTAAATAACCCCTGGCATGAAAAAATGGAAACAAAAGGCGATAGTTCAAAAAACAATCTCTTATCTGCCGTTCAGCCACAAAATCAATTACATCTTCCAGAAATACGTGACCAGGGGTTTAAATTTATCAGCCGATTATTTCTATGACCGGCTTGGCCATGCAAGAGAACACATAAAAGGTTTCCGGAGATATTCTGACAAAACAACTCCGGCAACTTGTCTGGAGATCGGAACAGGCTGGTATCCAGTTGTTCCTGTCAGTAATTTTCTGGCAGGTGCAGATAAAATATATTCTGTTGACGTTACGTTCCTGCTTACGAAGCTGAGATTGAAGGAAACTTTGCACAAATTTATTGAAAGCTACCATTCAGGAGAGTTAAAAAGCTATCTTAACTTTCTTCCGGAAAGGTTTGACATCATCGAAAATATTATTAACAGCTACGACAAACTATCCGTACATGAAATACTGGAAAAACTAAACATTATTTACCTGATTGAAGATGCAAGAAAACTGTCGCTGCCTGACAATTCAATATGCCTTATAAATTCAAACAATACATTTGAACATATCTATCCGGAATTTTTAATCCCTATACTAAAAGAGTTTAGACGCGTGGTAAAAAAGCAAGGTGGTGTTATGTCACATTTTATTGACATGTCAGACCATTTTGCTCACTTTGATAAGTCAATCACTATTTACAACTTCCTTCAATTTTCAGACAGGCAATGGAGATATATTGATAATTCAATCCAACCACAAAACAGGCTCAGAATATACGAATACAAACAAATTTACTCTGACCTTAAAATTCCTATTTCATACGAATCATTCAGGGAAGGAAATCTGAATGAACTGAAATCAATTAAACTTGCAGACAAATTCGCAAACAAACCGCTTGAAGAGGTAGCCAGTAGCCATTGTCATTTTATTTCTGACTATACGGGTTCCATAAATTAAAATACTGAATACCCATATGATGCAGTATGTAATTCATTGATTATCTGATTTATTAGCCTGATTTTCACATATGGATCGTCCATAAGATCAATGATTTAATTTTAATATTTTCTTATGATTACTCCGAATGATATGAGGAAAACAACAATTTTTGAAAAGTCAAACCTTAAGATAATTTTAGACCCTTAATGTTTGGATTTTTTTCTCAGGTACAATAATTTTATCTGGTTCTTTGCACAAGGTAATCGTCTGCATATAGTTAGCGGCAGATAAAAGTAACACTAAAAATCATCAGGGCTCAGTGAACCTGAAAGCGTTAAAAAATTTCAAGTTGCCCAAAAATATAAAACTGCGCCGTAGGAGTATGGGAGAAAACCGCAATTCCGAAAAGAATATTCAAGACCATACGGCCATTGAAAATCCGCCTCCAAATCTGCTTGCTTTCAAGGTTGGTTGTGTAACAATTTTTGTCATAATACTTGTAGCCTGGATTCTGAGAATAGTAGTTCATTATAGTTAGATAATCCTGTGGCAGTAAGGAAGCCGAAAACAGAACTATCAGGGGCTTTCCTTATGAACATACTTCTGGAATAGTGTTTTAATCCCCTTTGTTTCGCCAATTATTGTAATAATATCGTTTTCCCGTAATACAGTATCTCCTCTCGGGGTAAATATCTGTTTTTTTCTCTGGATAATTGCAACCAGAACATCAGCAGGCAGTCTGGCCTCCTTAAGGGATTTGTCTATGAACTCCTCCTGTACGGTTCCTTTCTGCAGGTGTAATGTGATATACCTGTCATTATGGAGAAGGAATTCCTTAATCTCACGAGGGTTCTTTATGGATATGATATTTTCAACAAACTGATCCCGCTCGACTATATCCATCAGCCTCGAGAGAAGTCGCAATTGCAGTTTGGGCTCATCGCTTCTGCTGAGGAGAAAGAAAAACACCCTGATGTTATCTTCAGAAATTATCTCCCCTTTCATCACAGGCTTCTTTATGCCTCTTTCAGAGATAACGATATGAAGCATCGGTTGCCTGATATTGTCGACTTTTCCATGAAGAATAGAAACCCGGGGAATTACCAGGGCCGGGTCAATGCCGGTAACTGCAAGGAACTCCCTTTTCAGAATTCCCTTGTCAATGCTTCCGATATCCTGGGCAAATCTCCGGGTGACATCTGTTATAAGGGACCTGAATGCAACCCTTTTTCTTCCAAGATCTGTAATTCTCGCCTGTACAATCATTTCCCCGAAAGGGTCTCCATCACGCAAACCCTTTTCCTTCAGTATATGGAGGAATTCGTTTT
>SLKJ01000062.1 GCA_007134675.1 Bacteroidales bacterium | reverse complement strand
CAATGTTTGTGAATGCGACTCCCCAGAGAAGCGCAGGCAGAAGGCTGCCCCAGAATATGAAATGGTCTGCTGTCCTGCGCCACCATTTCTGAGGCATCTTGCTTCTGAATTCGAAGCCTGCCGCTCTCAGGATAAGTGCCAGAAGCATCAGGAACAATGGGATATAGAAGCCGCTGAAGAGGGTGGCGTACCAGTGGGGAAAGGCGGCAAACATTGCTCCCCCGGCCGTGATCAGCCAGACCTCGTTAGCGTCCCAGAAAGGGCCTATGGTATTTATCACTATTCTCCGGTCGGTATCATCTTTTCCGATAAACGGCATGAGTATTCCTACACCGAAGTCAAAACCCTCAAGGACAAAATAGCCGATAAAAAGTATGGCTATCAACGCGAACCATATTAACTGATAATCCATATAGAAAAGTTTTTATTTTTTTCAAAGTTTCAGTATGCATGTGCGGCACTGTCGTCTGCTGAAACACCCGGCCTGGCGAACCTGTGTATCAGGAATACGGCAAGCGCGGCAAGGATTCCGTAGATCAGGGTGAAAACTGCGGTGGTCATTAACATCGAACCGTGGCTGACATTCGGGGAGACACCGTCGCGGGTCAGAAGCAATCCGTAGACAATCCATGGCTGCCTGCCCATTTCCGTAACTATCCAGCCCAGAGAGTTGGCGATCAGGGGCAAAAACATCACAATGGTTGCAAACCGCAAAAAGCGGTGGCTGACTTCCAACTTGTCCTTCCACCACAGCACCAGGCCGGATATTGAGAAGAGGATGAAAAGCATCCCAAGCCCCACCATGATCCGGAAGCTCCAGTAAACAATTGCGACCGGGGGAAGATAATCGCCCGGGCCATAGGCTTCTTCGTATTCGATCTGCAGGTCCCTGAGCCCCCTTACTTCACTTGTGAGATTATTATAGGCAAGTACTGACAACATATATGGCAGTTTAATTTCCCTGCGGGTGGTCTGGTTCTCCTGGTCAATAATTGCAAACAGCGAGAAGGCTGCAGGCTGTTCAGATTCCCACAAACCTTCCATGGCGGCCATCTTCATCGGCTGGTGCTGCACCGTGTGCTGGGCATGCCGGTGTCCGGTTGTGGCTAATAGAATGCTGGATACTGCAGTAAAAACAAGGGCAATACGTGCCGATTTGGCAAATATTTCAACCTGGTTTTTTCTAAGGATATGCCATGCGCTTATCCCCAGCATAAAGAGTCCCCCGGTTACAAATCCTGCGATAATTGTATGCTGGGCCATCACAAACATCTGCTTGTTAAGCATAACCGCAACAAAGTCGCTTAGTTCGGCCCTTCCCTCATTTAAAACGTACCCCAGGGGAACCTGCATCCAGGCGTTTGCTATTATTATCCAGAGTGCGGAGAGATTTGCCCCGAGTGCCACCAGCCATATGCTCAGAAGGTGCATACCTTTGGGAATCCGGTCCCAGCCGAACAGCCAGACCGCTATAAATGTTGATTCAAGAAAAAAGGCCATCAAGGCTTCGATGGCAAGAGGGATCCCGAAAATATCTCCCACGAACCGGGAATATTCTGACCAGGCCATGCCGAACTGGAATTCCAGGACAATCCCGGTAACTACACCAAGTGCAAAGATTATAATAAACAGCTTACCGAAGAATTTGGTCAGCCTCTTATAGTCCGCGTTGCCTGTCCGGTAATAAAATGTGTGCAATATGGCAGTAAGTACGGCCAGACCCATTGTGAGGGGACTGAAAAAGAAGTGGTAAACGGTAGTAATACCGAATTGCCACCTTGCGATCTCTACTATTTCCATAGGCTGGTTATTTTTTGTTATTTCCCTGGTAAACCAGGATACTTTTGGCTGAGCCGGGTTAAGAACAGATTATAAAATCAAAAATAACATAAAAAAGATTCCGGCAGTAATTTACCTGATTATTTTTAATGTAACACCTATATATTATTATTTGGAGGTATTTTCGCAACAAAAGGAATGAATTGTCTGTCCGCCGCATCAGAGATGCAAACTAAATAAACACAAGCATTGCATGAAGCAGGGGGACGCGGGGAATTCAATTATATTATAGTTATTGTCTCTGTTTAAGGTAGCGCCGGCAGGGCTGACGGATCGAGAATGTTGTGGCCGTCTGCCTCTGAAACTCTTTCAGAAGGGATGAGAAGGTAATCCCTGAAATACCTTGTCCTGGTGCCCGGCAGGTAAGCCAGTGGCCACTCCTTCACTTTCACCAGTTCACTTACATGACCCAGGTCAGCCGTTTTTATTACCCTCCACATTTCATAATCCATTGATTCCACAAGCTCCTTAACCTTTACCTGCGAAATGTTCATAGAGTCGTTCTCAGCAGGAAGTATCTCAATAAGTATGTAGGGGCGATCGGATTTCATAATTCTGCGGCAGCCTTCAAGAACCGAAAGTTCATCTCTTTCAACATCTATCTTGACCATGCTGATGCGGCCTGTGTTCATCTCATCTGATTCCCTGAACTGGTCGACCGAAAGCGCCGGCACTGTCCGGCTTTCAGAATGCAGATACTTTTGCGGCTTGGATCCTGGAGATGTTGTAGAAGTTGTGGCGCCGGGCCTCGGTATATAGAGGTCCTTGCTCAACTCCCTGCCCGATGATGCTGCTGCCCATACCGGCCGGAAATTTTCAAGGTTATTTGCCCTTATAAGCTTTTCCATATTATCAATACACTCCTTCTGGGGCTCAATGCCTATATACCGGCATTGGGATTGCGAAGCCTTTACTTTAAGCATTGTCTGCCCCATGTGCGCACCCACATCAACGAAGAGCGCGCCCGGATTGAGCAGATTGACCAGCAGGTCTTCCATCCACTTTTCTGACACCATCTTTCCGGCATACTGGACAAGGCTGCTGCGACTGACTGGCACCCGGAAAGTGGTGCCGGAATCCTCAATGTAACCGTAACCCCTCATCAGGTCCCTGATACGGTGCGGACGGGTTAAAACGTGAAATATCCACTTGTAGCGGTAGTAAAGTAGTTTGAGCCTGTAATATCCCCTGCCTTTATTCTTATCAGCATGCATTTTTGCTTGTTTTGAGGCAAAGATAAACAGTTTATAATATCCTGCGGTATTTACGGCCCTGGGTCCTGAAAAAGCGCTCATTTGATAAGCCAAAACGGGGATTATTGCCATGATGTTGCAATTTTGCGAAATGGTGTTGTTTTGGCATAAGGTTATTATTTTTGCGTAAATTGCTTAATGGAATATATAATTACAAACCCGCCGTATGAAAAATACAAGACTGAATTATCTGATAGATGTATTGTCATATACCTTTTTCCTTTTTCTGATAACCACCGGAATACTCATGCGTTATGTGCTTCCCCCGGGCACCGGCCGGTTTGTTACAATATGGGGAATGAACAGACACGACTGGGGTACTATCCACTTCTGGATATCAATATCATTTCTAACGCTTATGTTTTTACATATTTATCTTCACTGGAAGTGGATCGTAAAAATGACCATCGGTAAAACGGGAAAAAGATCAGCCCTAAAAACAGGCATTGCTATGATTGTAATTGCCCTTATCGCAATGGCACCAATCCTCTCTCCGGTTGAATATGATTCTGAGAATGAGAGAGAACATCCACAATATACGCATTATGATGAGATAACTATCCAGGGATCTATGACTCTTTCAGATCTGGAGCAGGAAACCGGGGTGCCGGCAGACCATGTTCTAAAAGCTTTAGATCTTCCCGATAATATCCCGGGCAGCAGGCGGTTGGGGAACATTGCCAGAAGTTATAATCTTGATATGAGCGATTTCAGAGAAGTCATTTATCAGTATCTGAAAGACAGGTGAAGCAGCTGTTATATTCCGGAGTTTACCAGCCAACTGGTTATTCATTTCATAAAAGTGCCGTAAAACCCACAAGTCTTTTTAGCTTGTGGGATGTAAGGCACAATTAAAAAGGCAGGAGGCAACCCGGTGGCTTAAAGAGGTAAACAGCCAGGAACTTCAGGCAGCATTACAACATTTAGATATTTCCTTTCAAAAATTTCATCTACATTTACTTGCATCATTCAGAAAAGAACGATTAATTTGCAAGGATTTTCGCTTTTGTATTTTAAAGATAATCATAAAACATTCGGATGCTGTCGTTTGGACTGCATCTGAACAATTTTTTTGAGTAATTGTTAGGATTTGGCAGAACAGTCCGATCAGTTATTTTTATGTCAACTTATTTTCTATGGACGGGGTATTTATTTTTGTGATTGTCTTCCTCCTTCTCAACATAGTATTGGGGCTGTTTCGCGTGTGGCGTGGACCAACGGTTGCGGACCGCTTGCTCACCACCCAACTTTTCGGTACTACGGGAATGGCTGTATTATTGGTCCTGGCGGGTTATTTGCAGGAGCTTACCCTGCTTAATGTCGCCATTACTTTCAATGTACTGGCAATTTTACTTGTAATTTCTTTGTTCAAAGTCTGGAAAAAAAAGAAGGGAGAAACACCATGATGATAAAAGAGATAATTACCGTAATTCTTTTAATAGTGGGTTGTTTCTTTTTCCTGGCGGGAACACTGGGGGTGCTTCGTTTCCCCGATTTATTTTCCCGTCTTCATGCCCTGACCAAAGCGGACAATTTAGGACTGGGCTTTATTGCTGCCGGAATGGCTTTACATATCGCATCCCCATGGGCAGTGCTAAAGATTCTCTCTATCTGGTTCTTCACGCTCCTGGCCAGCTCTACATCCTGTTATCTGATTGCCCGTTTCCAGAAAGAAAAGGAACAACCCACAGATAGAAAGGAGGGAGAATGAGTGTTTTGATTGACAGCTTACTGGCCATCCTTGCCATTTATCTGGCATTACAGTGCCTGCTTGCACAAAGACTTATCCAGACAGTATTTATTTTCTTTGCCTTTGGACTGGCGCTGGCACTGACATGGGTTCGATTGGGTGCTATTGATGTGGCCATTACCGAGGCGGCTATTGCAGCCGGTTTTATGGGAGTTTTATTTCTTGATGCCTTACGGGACTTTTCTCCTGCGGTTTCTAAAAAACAGCAAAACCTCGAAGCTGTTCGAAATCCTCTTCCCGGGAATGACACCAAACGTCCAATACTGCCCAGACTGGCTCTTGGATTAGGATTGGTGCTTTTTCTGCTAATTTCCCTGGAAGCGGTTTGGAATACTCCAGAGGGTAAAGGGCTGACCGTAGTCACCGGGGTCATGCTTCCGGATTCGGGAGTCGAACACCCCGTTACCGCAGTCTTGTTGAATTTCCGTGCCTATGATACCTGGTTGGAGATTGGGGTCATTCTCATGGGACTTTTGGCCATCTTTGCGGCCGGAGGTAAAGAGGTTTACCGTAAGTCCGGAATGACTGCCGAAGACCCCGTGCTGCGGCAGGTGATTTTGTTTTTTACCCCCATATTATTTCTGTTTGGAGCTTTCCTTTTATACTTTGGGAAAAGCGGACCCGGCGGAGCATTTCCGGCCGGGGTTTTGTGGGGGGCAATCGGGATACTGCTTCACCTGGGGGGCAGACCGGTTTTAACGGTTATACCACGCTGGCTGCTTTACCTTATCCTGACTATTGGACCCGGGTTTTTCATCCTTTTGGGTTTTCTCCTGATGACCACAGGGAGTACCCTGTTTGAATACCCGCCGGCTTATGCGGGAATACTGATTCTGATCGTAGAAACGATGGCGGCAATAAGTATCGCTGCAGCCCTGACGGCTATATTTACCAATTTAAATCAAATGAGTGAGGAACCGGATAAAATCGAATCCAACAATTGAGCAGGGAGTATGGAAACCTATAAGATTTACATTTTAACATCCGCAGTTCTTTTTGTTATTGGTATAGGGGGAGTATTTATGGCGAGACATTTTATTAAAAAAATCATTGCCACCGTTATTATGGGGGGAGGGGTCTTTCTTTGTTTCGTCAGTTTTGCTGAACGTGATGCCCTGACCTTTGCTGATCCGGTGCCTCACGCGATGGTGATAACCGGAATCGTGGTGGCCGTCGCTTCTGCTGCTTTCGCCCTTGCTTTGGCCCGTCGCATTTACCAGCTCACCGGAGAACAATCTTTTCCAATCGACAAATGATCAATCTGCCAACATCATCATTACCTGCTATTTTGGTTGGGTTGCCTATTTTGGTGGCTACGCTGAGCCTTTTTTTCAGGAGCAGAGGAAAGGCTGTGGTGGGCCTGCTTGGAAGCCTGCTCACAGCAGGATTGGCGTTAATAGCTTTTGTTGAGGTGGCGCAGCTGGGATCGGTTATTCATATTCTGGGAGGTTGGGAGCCCCCTCTGGGAATCCTGCTGAGAATGGATCCTCTGGCGGTAGTTTTTATCGGGATGACAGCGCTGGTTGGGGTTTTCATCAGCCTTTTTGCGTGGTGGTATTTTCGTGCCCAGGAATCTACTAACGGGAAATTCTCTCTATTCTGGCCTTTGTGGCTTTTTCTGTGGGCAGGATTGAACGGGCTTTTTCTATCCAACGACCTGTTTAACCTATTCGTTACTATCGAGGTCATTGGTATCTGTGCGGTGGCTCTGGCGGTGCTATCCGGGAAAACTGATTCCCTTTTTGCCGGGTTACGATATCTGCTGGCGGCGATTACCGGATCAATGGCTTATCTTTTTGGGGTCGCTCTTATTTACGGAAGTACAGGGACCCTGGATCTTGGACTTCTGGGCCAGATTTTGGAACCCGGCAAGACAACGACCTTTGCCCTGCTGGTCATCACCTTTGGTCTAATGGTCAAAATGGCCGGCTTTCCTTTTCATTTCTGGCTTCCACCGGCACACTCCTCTGCCCTTGCTCCGGTGAGTGCTCTTCTTTCGGCTTTGGTTGTTAAGGGAGCCTTTTATATTTTGCTTCGCTTGTGGGCAGAAGTCTTTGGGATCTCTCTTACTTATGCTGGCGGACAACTCATTGGGCTGGCCGGAGCAGTTGCGGTTATTTGGGGTTCCTGGCAGGCTTTCATGCAGACTAACCTAAAGCTGATCATAGCCCATTCCAGTGTAGCCCAACTGGGATATTTGCTTATGATTTTCCCGCTGTTGATTCTGGCTCCCGGAGTGGTGGCCGGTTCGGCTGACTGGCTTTCTCCGGCGTGGACCGCCGGAGTCTATCAGGTTATGGCCCATGCCTTTGCCAAAGCCTCCTTTTTTCTATCCGCGGGTATCATCATAATGGCTCAGGGACACGACCATAAAGGCTCACTGCGAGACCTGGCGTCACGGATGCCTATGACCACCATGGCAATAGGCATTGCCGGTGTCAGCTTAATCGGGCTTCCCCCCAGTGGAGGGTTTTTTGCGAAATGGATGCTTCTTAAGGGGGTCTTCCTCAGCGGTCAGTTGTGGTGGGCACCAGTGATACTGACGGGTAGTTTTCTTACCGCGGGTTATGTTTTTATGCTTCTGCGCCTTGCTTTTGCCCCTGCCCGTGATCAAGAACCTTTCCGCCCGGTTCCCCATAGTTTACAGGTGGTTGCCCTGTTGCTGGCGCTGGGTTCTTTTCTTATCGTTTTCCCGGCAGAAAATCTGATCCAGTTTCTGGAAAGCAGCGAAACTTTTGGCTCTGGTATAGAATCAATAATGGAAGGAGGTGCTTATGGAAACAACTAGCATTTTGCCATTGCTGATCCTTGGCAGTTCCTTCATACCGGGTACACTGATTCTATTGCTACGTGAAGATCAGTCATCTCAGCGGACTTTCCTGAACATCTTTGGAGCCGTTGCCAAAGTCAGCCTGATCGCATTGGTCTTTGCCGGTTACATGCGCGGAGAAGATTACACCTTTGTCTTCAGCCTTGCCCCCGGGCTGAACTTTACTCTGCGGGTTGATCTGCTGGGTCTTTTCTTTGCCACCCTTTCGGCGGTTCTTTGGCTTATCACTACCCTCTATGCCATTGGCTATCTGGAAGGCGGCCGGCACAGGAGACGGTTTTTTGCTTTTTTCAGTTACTGTATTACCGCCAGTACCGGCATTGCGCTCTCGGGAGATGTCGTAACCTTCTTCATCTTTTATGAATTTCTCACTCTGTCAACCTATCCTCTGGTTGTTCACCTGGGGACCGATAAGGCCGTGAATGCGGGAAGAACCTACCTGTGGTATACCATCGGTGGCGGTACGATTTTATTTTTGGGCGTCGTCGGTTTGTCTGTAATAGCCGGTCCGATCCACTTTGGCCAGACCGAAATTATCGCAAGCCTGATTTCTGAAAACGCAACCCAACTGGCCATTCTTTTTTTCCTTATGCTGGCAGGTCTGGCGGTCAAAGCAGCGATCTTCCCTTTGCACAGCTGGTTGCCAATTTCGATGGTTGCCCCGGCCCCGGTCAGCGCTCTTCTGCATGCCGTAGCTGTAGTCAAGGCCGGCGCATTTGGGATCATCCGGCTGGTCTATGATGTTTACGGCATCGAGACAGCCGGGTACATGAACCTGCTAACACCCCTGGCGGTTTTTGCAGCCTTTACTATTATCTACGGTTCAGTTCGGGCCTTGTTTCAGGATGACTTTAAAAGACGACTGGCCTTCTCCACGGTCAGTCAGCTTTCCTATATTGCTCTCGGGGTGGCCATTACGGGAGTCCTGAGCTCGACTGGAGCCATTGTTCACCTGGTGCATCAGGGCATCATGAAGATTACCATGTTCTTCGCAGCCGGAATTGTTGCCGAAACCTATGGTTTTTATAAAATAAGCGAGATGAACGGGATCGGTCGACGCATGCCCCTTACCATGGGGGCTTTCGCAATAGCCGTCTTTGGCATGATCGGCCTGCCCCCGGTTGCCGGATTCATAAGTAAATGGTATCTTGGCCTTGGTGCGATAGAAACGGGAAGTTATTGGGTAGTTCTGGTTCTCCTGGGGAGCAGCGCTTTGAATGCGGCTTATTTCCTGCCCATTATTTACCGGGCGTGGTTTTGCGAACCGGTGCAGGAGTTAGTTCCGCGACGGCGGTCTGGCCGCCTGGAGACCCAGGCCTTAATGTTAATCCCGGTGGTTGTCACCGGCCTGCTCTCCCTTGCTGCGGGAGTGTTTGCTGCTGTGGCTGGAAGTCCTCTTTCCATTGCCCGTGAAATCGCCGAAAGACTTTACCTTTTATGATCTGGTTTCTCACCATAGCTTTGCCACTGCTGGCCGCGATAATCACTGCGTTCATACCCGCCGGAAGGCGAGGGTCCGGGCTTTTTTTTGTCAGCGCTACCTTACCCGCCATCTGGCTAGGGCTGGTGGATGAATCCGGGGTCACAGCACAGTGGTTTTTATTGGAATCGCACTTTTCCCTGGATACGCCGCGTCGAATTCTCCTTCTTCTGACCGGCATCCTGTGGGCCACCTCCGCTCTTTTCGCCGGATCATACCTTAAGGACGATGCCCGTCGGGGTGAGTTCTCATTTTATTTTGGAGCCGCTATGGCGGGGAATTTCGGACTGCTGGTCTCAGCAGAGGCAGCATCATTCTATACCTTCTTTGCCCTGATGACTTTTGCCTCTTATGGACTTGTTATTCACAGCCGCACCCCGTTTGCCCGCCGGGCGGCCAGGATTTATCTGGTAATGGCTATCATCGGAGAGCTGTTTCTTATCACTGCATTATACCTTGCAGTGAAAAGTGCCGGCAGTATGCTCCTTGCTGATATCCCTCCCGCACTGGCAGAAGACCCCAATGGCCCGATCATCTTCTTTCTTGGCCTGATTGGCTTCGGAGTAAAAGTCGGTGCAATCCCTTTGTATTTCTGGCTTCCTTTGGCTCATCCGGCAGCTCCCGCACCAGCCAGTGCGGTTTTGAGTGGCGCTATGATCAAGGCGGGCCTGGTTGGATGGATGCATTTTGCTCCAGTGGGCCTGGTGGAATGGACTTCCCTGAGTTTTCTGATGGTATCCCTTGGCTTTACAGCGGCTTTGGGGGCTGCGATTATCGGACTTACCCAGGTTGACCCAAAAACCAACCTCGCTTATTCCAGTATCAGCCAAATGGGGGTTATGACCGTAATTCTGGGAATTGGTTTGTATGGTGGCATCCCGGGTGGATTGATCCTGCCCGCACTTGCTCTTTATGCCTATAATCACGGGACAGCCAAGGCCCTTCTGTTTTTGGGTACAGCGCTACCTGCCAGGGTCGGAGGTTTCTGGCGAATACTCATGTGGGCGGGTTTAGGCACAGGAGTTCTGGCTATTGCCGGCGGACCTCTTACTGGAGGACTATGGACTAAATACCTGCTCAAAACCTTCCTTGGTGAAACAAGCCTGCCGGGGGCCCAGACTTTTCTGATTCTGCTAACTCTTTCTGCCATCACCACGACCCTGTTACTAAGTCGTTTTTTACATCTTTTACACCGGATAGAGGCACCTTCTGAAAATGCGGTACCGGCCTTTATTCTGCCCTGGATACTTCTTTTACTCGCCGGAGGGTGGTGGACTCTGTCTCCTGCTCTTTTGCCCACCGGGTTAATGAACCACATTACAAAAGAGAATGGCATAATGGTATTCTTCTGGAATCGGTTCACGAATTGGAGTGCGCTTTGGCCAATCACAGTAGGGATTGTTGTTATGGCTTTTACCCTGAGATTTGCCACCCTCAACTTGTGGCCAGCGAAAAAGCCACTTTTGCCACCCGGCGATTTTCTTCACATAATTCTCCTGGCTGGAGATCTGTTTGCAAAGCTTCTTCGGAAGGGAATTTCTTTGCTGGAGTCCGGCTTACATTCGGTGCAAGGCCCCGAGCAAATTTTCTATAGAGTCACAGATAATAAACGAACATCACAAATCAGTGATTCTGCCGAAACTACGCTTCGGCGCTGGGAGTTTGTCGGAATCGGCTTTTTTATCTTTTTCCTGACTTTGTTACTGTTGCTATGATAACTATCAATACGATGAAAACTGGAATTAAAAACCTGAAAAGCACTATTCTCCTAAGAAGTTTCCTTCTGCGATTTGTTTTACTCGCTGTGGGCTGGCTTGTATTGTCAGGGGGATATCAAATCAGCGACATCTGGTTTGTGATTCTCTGTTTAACTGCTACCACAGCTATCAGCATTTATACCGTTCCCCCAGGACAATGGGTTATAAACCCCCTGGGAGTAGCCAGGTTTTTCCCCTATTTTCTTGTAACGGCCTTGCGGGGTGGCTGGGATGTGGCCCGACGAGTCTTTTTCCGAACTGTTCCGACTGACCCTGATTTTATAACCATTCAACACGACCGGAATCCGCAAAAAACCCTAATTCTTGTCTGGATTATAAGCCTGCTGCCGGGTACAGCCAGTTCCCTCATCACCGATGACAGCATAGTAGTTCATGTTCTCGACAAAAATCTCCCTGTAGCTGAAGAAATCCAGGAACTAAAAAGCCGGATAAATCAAATCTTTGTGAAAGTTAACCGCTGAAGTTCCTTAAACCCAAAGGATAAAAAGATAATTTTCAGCATCTGAAAGGAAGAGATTGAAATATTTCTATTTTTTCTTTAAATCGGGTTCACAAACGCCTCAGCGGTGTTATAAGGCCGGGAGGTTATTCCTGACCTTGATTATCCTGTCGTGGATATTTATCTTACATTACCGAAAATCTGTCCCCGGATCTCTCCCGGAGGATACTGATCGGTATGCACATTCACATAGGTCTCTCCATCTTTCATCAACTCAACCAGAGCGGAAAGTTCCTTGTCTACAAGTTGCCCGACCAGGTTATCCTTTGTTATAACACCTGTAGCCAGCACCCCGTTGGTTCTGCCGGGTATAGGAAGGGGAGGGGGGGCTGAAGGATAGAGCCACACTACAACAGGTCCGTTTGTTCCGGCCGGGCCCAGATGAATATGTGCCATTCTCACATTTTCGATGTTTGCCACTATAAGCCTGTAACTAAGAGACTCGCCATCTCTGCTTAACTGAAAGACAGCCTGGCCGGTAGCCCTTGTTTCAACAGGCGGGACTTCCTGGTCGCCCGTAAGGTGTGCCCTGAAGTTTAGTGGGACCTGTCTGTTGGCAGCCGCTGATTTCAGTTCATTATGTGCGGACTTCACATCATCGGCGGGTTCGTGAAAGGCCATCTCATCATCCTGTTTCTGGCATGCTGAAAATGCAAACAGGACTGACATTGCAATTACGGATAATTTTGTTTTCATAGGAGCTTGTTTTTGGTTGGACAATTATGAGATGTATCCATATATCCATATATAAACAAATAAAAATAGAATAAGTTCATTATATTGATTAATTCTCACCGGACATAGATTCTCGAGTTGGATGTAAAATCCGATACTTCTGCGGCTGTTTTTCCTTCAAAATATTCGTAGCGGATCATTTCAGGTTCAAGCATGCGGATCAGCAGTGTTCCCTCAGGGTCTGCATCTTCATTAAATATGAAAATCCAGAATCTTGCCACTTCATATTTGACCAGACCTGATTCTGTGGTGATGCTTTCCGGTTCGGGCTGATTGCCTTTTACAAACCAGATGTATGGGGCCTGATCTCCGGTATGTATAACGTCATCATCGGAAAGGGCCGATACATGCCCGTAATATCCGCCTGCGTGTTTGCTGTACACCATGTTCAGGGAAAAATCATCATATCGCTGGCCCAGTAATTCTGCCGGGGCGCCATGATCCACAACCTCCCTGAACTCTTTCTGAATATTGTAAATATAACCGTTGCCCGTTGCGTCAAACGATCTTATTTACCTGAGTGTTATCAGCCGGCAGTTGTTGTTTTTATATAGTTTTCAGGAGTCATTACACCAATCTCACTTTTTGCATAATCTTTAACATTGCAGGTAAGAATGACATCGATAAATCCGGCTCTGTCTATGACAGTCTTATCAATTGTCAAAGTAAGCTTTGTATTCATTGCACTTCTCTTTTATTAGTCATTTATTCGAGTGGATTTATAGAATATTTTTGTGCCATACGAATGAATTTATTATTATACGTGTTTATCTGTCCGCCGCCAGCATGCCGGTAAGTATTGACATCGGCACGCCACCAGGGCTGTAAACCCATTGTCCGACCTGATAAACTGAGGGTATTGGCGTCAGAACCGACCGATCGGCGATCTGGATTTTATTAATGACCGGCATGGAGGCCTGAAATGCCCATCCCGTAATTCCTCCCTCGGAACTTCCAATTCTGTTTTCGATGCTGAGCGGGGTAAAGGAAAAGCGTCCAATGACCTTATCCTTTAAAACCGGGTAAACAGAACCGGAAATTACCCTTATGATACGATCCTCAAGTTCCCTGACAAACTCATCAAGCCAACCTGCCTTCTCCACCTGTCTGAACAGGTCATATTCAGCAAGCAGGCTTATTATCACACCGGTTTTCCCTGCAGGGGCCATCCCGGCATCCTTCAGTCCCGGAATAGAAATTTCGTAGGTGT
>SLKJ01000002.1 GCA_007134675.1 Bacteroidales bacterium | reverse complement strand
TATCGGGTGAGATGTCTTTTCTCGAGATGCTCGATTTTCTGAACAAGACACTGATTGAAAACGGAGATGAACCCGTTGCTTTTGAGCATGATTGCCGTGAAGGGATCTGTGGTTCCTGTTCACTTTATATCAATGGCAGGCCACACGGGCCGGGGGATCTGGTAACTACCTGTGAGCTCAGGATGATCAGGTTCAAAGATGGTGATATTATTGTTATTGAGCCATGGCGGGCAAAGTCTTTTCCGGTGATCAGGGATCTCATAGCAGATCGCGCTGCTTTTGATAAAATTATGGAAGCAGGCGGGTTTATATCTGTCAACACAGGATCAGCCCCCGAAGCCAATTCAATTCCGGTTACAAAAGAGGATTCCGACGAAGCTTTTGATGCTGCCACCTGCATTGGTTGCGGTGCCTGTGTGGCTGCATGCAAAAATTCTTCTGCAATGCTTTTTGTAGCGGCAAAGGTATCTCAACTGACCCTGCTTCCCCAGGGTCATGCCGAATCTGCAAAAAGGGCGCAGAGCATGGTAGCGAAGATGGATGAGCTCGGCTTCGGCAGTTGCACCAATACAGGCGCCTGTGAGGCTGAATGCCCGAAGGGCATATCCCTGGCACACATAGCAAGGCTTAACAGGGAATTTTTAAAAGCCGGATTCAGGAGTTAGAAGAAGCTCTCTTTAAACAATTCAGGCAGACTGCCGCAGCATTAACTGGTCATAATATCTTCAATCTCTGCAACGGTTTTTGGTATGGGTTTTCCCAGTACCCTGCAGCCGGTGTCAGTTACCAGGATATCATCTTCAATGCGGATGCCCCCAAAATTTCTGAATAACTCAAGTCTGTCATAGTTAATGAACCGGGTGAATTTTTTTTCAGACCTCCATTTATCAATCAGCGCAGGGATAAAATAAATGCCCGGTTCTGAAGTGAGCGCAAAACCTTTTTGAAGCCTCCTTCCCAGTCGCAGGAAAGAGAGTCCGAACTGCCCGGATCTCTCAATCTCCTGATCATAACCAACATGATCTTCACCCAGGTCCTCCATGTCGTGAGCATCAAGTCCCAGCATATGACCCAGTCCGTGAGGAAAAAACAGAGCATGTGCACCATTTTCAACCGCCTCCTCCACTTCCCCCCTCATCAGTCCGATATCCTTCAGTCCCCGGCAGATTGTTGTCGCTGCCTGAAGGTGAACATCCCTGTAGGGTATACCCGGTCTGATGGTATTAACTGATTCCTGAAGGGCACTCAGAACAATTTTGTAGATATCTTTTTGATCAGGTAGAAATTTTCCGCCAACAGGCACTGAACGGGTAATATCGCTTGCATAATGCATATCCGTCTGGCTGCCAGCATCAGTTACCAATATCCTGTTTTTTTCCAGCTTGTTACCATGATAATGATTATGCAGTGTTTGTCCTTCAATGCTCAGGATAACCGGGAAGGACACCGGATTACCGTTTGACAGTGATATACCTTCTATCCGCCCGGCAATTTCCCTTTCGTATACACCGGGCCTGGCCATTATCATGGCAGTGGTATGCATATCCCAGGCAATATTTACGGCTTTTTCAATTTCAGCAACTTCTTCGGCCGACTTGACAGATCGCAGGTTAATTACTTCCCTGACGAGTTCGGGTGAGGCCTCCTTCTCTACCCGGGAGTGAGGAATGCCAAGCAATTTTTCGATCAGCAATATCCTTTCTGTTCTGTATGGGGGCAGATAATGGATTTTTCTACCCTTACCTGAGGCTTGTTTGAGCAATCTTTCAAGCTCACGGTAGGGATGGGATTGATCAATCCCGGATCTTTCGCCAAGTGACCGGATTGAAGGCCGTTGGCCCATCCAGATAATATCGTCCAGTTCGGCATCATCACCAAAGAGATGGCTCCGGTTTTCGTCAATATCAATCAGTCCCGCCAATCCCTGCTGGTCGAGTCCGAAGAAGTAGAGAAACGAACTGTCCTGTCTGAAATAATAGGTATTTGCTTTGTAGTTCATCGGAGCATCTTCATTTCCCGGCATCAGAACCAGACCTGAGGACAAATTCTTTATAAGTTCTTTTCTTCTGAGTGCGTAAACTGATGGCTTAAACATAACAGGATTATTAATATGGGAGACAGGTTTAATGAAACTTCAGCGTTTGCCTGCAAAATTAACATCAATTATCACTTTATCCAATGAATTAAATGTTGCCTTTTGTTTAAAAATGTATATTAATCCCGATAACAGTTCTTTAATGGCTATTCTATGTAACATATCAACATAAATACCGTAGAACAAAGCAATTAGCAGATTTTTTTTTAATCAAAAAAATTGCGAATACCTTTTGCTATTAGAATTAAAGTTATATATTCGCAATCTGTCAGGGTTATTAACATGTTGTTAACATAATTATCATTGCTATGCCTTACCGTCGCCTTCCAAACACCGATAAAGCCCGTCTTAAGGCATTGAATATTGCCCTTTCAAAGGGGAAGGACCTTCCGCCTTTCAAGCTCGCTTTTTCTCAGAAAATTAACCAGAAGATTCAGAATTTTTTGAGCTGTTACGAGAATGCCATGTCATTTTACCAACATGCATATTCTGTACAGACAAAAATGAACTGTGAATATGTTTCCAGCCTGAAGAAAGCAAGGATGTATATATCACATTTTATCCAGGTTCTGAATATGGCAATAAATCGTGGAGAGATACAGTCCTCAGCAAGAAAATATTTCGGACTGGTCAAATATGAATCACGGATACCTCCGCTTAATACGGAAGTGGATGTGATAAAATGGGGCGAACTCCTTATAAATGGAGAGGCAAAGCGGCTTCTCGACGGTAATTCGCCTGTAACAAACCCTACAATTGCAATTGTAAAAGTCAGGTACGAAAAATTTTTGGAGAAGTATCATTACCAGAAAACCCTTCAGAAAAATACTTCCAGGGCGTGGGAAAAACTATCAGATCTAAGAAAAGAGGCTGATAAGATAATTCTTCAGTTATGGAACGAGGTGGAAGAATCTTTCAAAGATCTTCCTGATGAACTGAAAAGGGAAAAGGCAAAGGAGTACGGACTGGTCTATGTATACAGGAAAAACGAATTAAGCAATATCAGCTTATTTAATGCCAGGCAAACGGGAGCGGGTTGAATACCGGGTTTCCGGGAATTTTCAGGCCTGATTCCTTTTTACCCTCCTGTAAAAAGCGATAATAAAAAAAGTAAAAAACAGAAGGCTGATAAAAGCGTAAAGCCAGTGGCCCCTTTCTGCTCCGAATGTTTCGACGCTTTTGCTTATTTGGTCCCTGCTGATAAAATAGTAGACAAATACCGCCGCAGCGTTATTAGCGAAATGAGCAATTATTGGAACCCACATTCTGCCGCTCCAGACAAGCATATATCCAAATAAGGCACCCAGCATTGTGCGGGGTATAAAGCCATAGAACTGCAGGTGAATCGCACTGAAGATAATTGCTGAAATCCATATACCGGCATGCTTGTTCCTGGTCCATTCTGAGAAAAGCCTTTGAATTATACCCCTGAACAAAAGCTCTTCGCCTATAGCAGGAATAACTGCAATCAGGAAGAGGTTGAAAATAAGATCAGCCGGGGTTTCTGCTGCCAGGAACATCTCTGTAATCCTTTTTGCCGCTTCTTCAGACCTTTGCATCCATTCTTCAAGGGAGGACATCGATTCGGGAAGTGATAACTGTGCGTTAAGGTGGGCCATCAGATTTATCATCGGGATGGCTGAAAGCATTATCACGGTGGTAAGTAAAACAGTCCCCCATTTTATACCTTTATCCAGATAGAGATATCTGAAAGCGTTGCCGCCAAAAAACCATGCAATTATGAATGAAGGTATAACAAACAGTCCGATTGACTGGACTATCTGGAAGTATTTAAGAAGCCGTTCATATTCGGGATGTGCGATATTGGAGAGGGTTTCAATAAGCTCCATAAAACCCATGCCGAAAAGGGGAATTGCCAGCAGGAGTCCCCCGACAAGAGTTATAAGGAAAACCGAAAGAACAATGAATGCTGCAAAGATAAGCTTTACAAAAGCACCCGTATTATGAAATATGCCATCATGCATATGTGCGGTTTTTGTATTTTTGCATCAAACCTACAGGATTTTTATAAAACAGGCAATAGCAGGGGGATAATATTTGTTATGTTCAGGAATCTGAAAAACTTAATAAACTGGTTAAAATAGGCAAAATAGAATTAAGGAATAAACCGGTCTTTCTGGCACCGTTGGAAGATATTACAGATCCCTCTTTCAGGTACATGTGTAAAAAATCGGGTGCCGACCTGATGTACACGGAGTTTATTTCGAGCGACGGACTGATACGGGATGGGAGAAAGAGTGTTCAGAAACTTGATATTTTCGAATATGAAAGGCCTATTGGTATCCAGTTGTACGGTCATATTATTGAATCAATGGTGGAGGCTGCCTGCCTGGCTGAAAAATCGGCACCTGATCTTATTGATATAAATTTCGGCTGTCCCGTAAGAAAGATCTCCAACCGGGGAGCCGGGTCAGGTATGTTCAGGAATATACCGCTTATGGTTGAAATGACAAAGAGAATAGTTGAGTGTACCTCCCTTCCTGTTACCGTAAAAACGCGCCTTGGCTGGGATGAGAGCAGCAAGCCAATAGTTGAGGTGGCCGAAATGTTGCAGGATGCAGGCATAAAGGCCATTACCATTCACGGCAGGACCAGGGCGCAAATGTACAGGGGTAGCGCGGACTGGCGGCTGATTGGGGAGGTCAAAAATAACCCCAGAATGAAGATACCGGTAATCGGAAACGGCGATATTGACTCCCCTCAAAAGGCAAAGCAGATGTTTGACCGATATGGGGTTGACGGGATAATGATAGGGAGGGCCACAGTGGGTCGCCCCTGGATCTTCAATGAGATCCGCCATTTTCTGGATACCGGGTGTTTGGCTGAACCTCTCAGCCTGCGGGAGAAATCGGAAATTGCAAAGGAACATTTTCTGAAATCTCTGGAAAGAAAAGGGGAGAAAGTTGGTATACTCCAGATGAGAAGGCATTTTGTTGCCTATTTCAAAGGGCTGGTTAATTTTAAGGAAACCCGGTTAAAGTTGCTTACCTCAATTGACCCGGAGGAGATCATATCCATTATTGACATGATACCGGAACAATTCAGGGAGGTACTTAAATGATGAAATTATCAGATAAATTTTAAATCAGGTCAGATGGATATACTGATGGTTCTGGATCATGAGTTTCCCCCCGATGTACGTGTGGAGAATGAGGCAATATCGCTTATAAGGGCAGGCCACCGGGTGCACCTGGCCTGTCATACCAGGAATGAGAGGCCGCAAAAAGATTTTTACAGGGGAATGATCATTCACCGTATACCGGTATCGACTTTATTGTATAAATCTAGTGTCGCTGCACTGACGGTGCCGCTTTATTTTAAGTTCTGGGAACAGTTCCTCGATAAGATAGTTCGCAATAACGACATAAAAGCAATCCACATACATGACCTGCCCCTAGCGCAGGTAGGAAAGACTCTTAAAAACCGGTATTATTTAAAACTGGTTGTTGACCTTCATGAAAACTGGCCTGCATTGCTGAGGATATCATCTCACACCAAAACTATCCCCGGCCGGCTGCTTTCTCCCCGGTTCCTATGGGAGAGGTATGAAAGGAGGGTTTTGCGCCATGCTGATTCGATTATTGTAGTTGTCGAAGAATCCAGAGAACGATTAATAGGTGCAGGAGTTGATAGCTCAAAGATATCTGTAGTTAGCAATACTCTGAATCAGGAGAATTTTCGTCTGCCGGATAAATTTCCTGATACGGAATATTATACATTGTTTTATGCCGGAGGCATAACTTACCACAGAGGGTTGCACATAGTAATAGAAGCCATTTCACTGGTTAAAGACAAAATCCCGGATATACGGTTTCGGATCGCCGGCTCCGGAAGGTTTCTCCAGCCGCTAAAGAACCTTGTTAAAAAGATGAATATCGGCGCTCATGTGGAGTTTACCGGACAACTTTCTCTGGAAGAAGTTGCTGATAATCTCGCGCAGGCCGATGTCGCCCTGATTCCGCACCTTAAAACCAGTCATACAGACAGTACAATACCCCATAAGCTTTTTCAGTATATGTTTGCTAACAAGCCAATTATTGCAAGCAACTGTATACCTTTGGAAAGGATTGTATCTGAAACTAATTCCGGCATTATTTTCAAGTCAGGTTCACCTGGAGACCTTGCGGATAAATTGCTGGCGCTTTATGAAAAGAAAATAACCCTGCTCCCTGCCAGGAGGTGGGTTGAAGAGAAATATAATTGGGATGTGGATGCCGCAAAACTGGTTTCGATATATCGAAAATTTCAGGCCTCTTTAATCAGTGAGTATAATCATGGTACTAAATAGCAGGAAAATATTGCATGCGATAAGATATTATTTTATATTTGGACGGGAATTCCGGCTTAATTACCACTAAATCAGAGTTTTGAAATTGTTTCTCCAAAAGATTGGCAAAAGGCAGTTTGTTCGCGATGTGGCTACTGTGGCAACCGGAACAGCTGTGGCACAGTTTCTGGGAGTTGCTTTTTCTCCGCTTATTACCCGTTTGTATGGCCCCGAAGCTTTTGGACTGTTTGGTATGTTCATGGCCCTGGTTTCGATACTGGCTCCGGTTGCCGCATTAAGTTATCCGATTGCAATTGTATTGCCTGAGCGCGATGAGGATGCCAAAATGCTGATAAGGCTGTCGGTTTATATTTCTTTGGGAATTGCATCTGTAGCGGGACTTGCATTGCTGGCAGGAGGCAGCTGGATGCTGGATTTACTGGATGCCAGGGCTATAGCAGCATTTAAGTTCCTTATACCCCTTAATATTCTGTTTGCTGCCTGGATGCAAATTGCCCAGCAATGGGTCGTCAGGAAAAAACAGTTTAAAACAAGTGCAAAAGCAGCAGTAGCACAAGCAGCTCTGGAAAATGGGGCAAAAACAGGTATCGGGTTTTATCATCCGTTATCGGCGGTTCTCATCATTGTCAGTACACTGGGATATGTTTTTCATGTTGCTTTTCTATATTTCAGTCAAACAAAACAACAAAATCCTCCAGGCGATAGAAATACTTCAGAGGGAAATAAACCGGCCGGAGAAAAAGGAACCTTGAAATCAATAGCAAAAAGCTATCGTGACTTCCCCTTATTCCGGGCACCACAGGTTTTTATAAATTCCATTTCTCAGGGATTGCCAGTCCTGATGCTGGCGGCTTTTTTTGGTCCTGCGGCAGCAGGGTTTTACGCACTTGGAAATAAAATTCTAAAAATGCCGTCGGTGTTAATAGGGAATTCTGTTCATACTGTTTTTTATCCGAAAATTGCTGAAACTGCCAATAAAGGGCAGAACCTCTGCAAACCTATATTGAGAACAACACTTTACATGGCTATAACCGGAATCTGGCCCTTTGCAATCGTACTGGTTTTTGGTCCCTGGTTATTCGGATTCATATTCGGGAGCGAGTGGATCCAGGCCGGAGAGTATGCTCGCTGGATCTCACTGTGGGCCTTTTTTGCTTTTTTAAACCGGCCGAGCGTTGCCTCTATCCCGGTTATAGGGTTGCAAAAATTTTTTCTCGGTTATGAAATAATTAGTGTTTGCTTACGGGTTGCAGCCTTGTTAGCGGGATTTTACCTGTTTCAGGATGATGTAATGGCAATACTGTTGTTTTCGCTGACCGGTGTTGCAATGAATATGTTTTTGATAATTTCAACAATCTACAAAAGCAGATATCATGGGTAACTTATTATTCTTAACATAATTGCATGAGTGACTTCATATATAGCAATACTCCCGGAAAAAGCGGTGAATTTATCAGAAGCATTCAATCGATTTACCACAGAGATGCTCCTGAGGTATTTGAGTTCCATGGAACATGGGGCTCATTGGGGGTAAGCCGGAATATGTATGAAGGGTTCCAGGTACTGGAGTCGGATTTACACATTTTTGTGGTGGTTGGCGGACCGGTGCTGAATTTTACCAACAATAGATTTTTAACAGGAGACGATCCTGTTGCAGGCACAAGGGAGATATTTAAACGCTATGTAAATGGTAAAATACAATTAGATGAAGATTTAAGCGGTCCTTTTGTAATTCTTTCAGTCAATAAGGAGCAGGGAACCGTTACCTGCATTACTGATTTGATGATGTTCATTCCCGTTTATCATTATGTTAATCATGACAAGCTGGTTCTTGGGACTCACGTTGATATGGTGGCTAAAGCAGCCGGACAGCAGGCATCAATTGACCATGTATCTCTGGCGGATTTTGTTATCAATAATGTTATTACCTTTCCCTATACGGCATATGAAACAATTCGTCAACTTGAACCTGCTGCCATTCATCAGTATAAATACAAGGAAAAAGAAATTCAGGCAACAAAACCCGTTGCATACTGGATGCCTGAAGAAAAACAAGCATTTAACAATCTTCAACAGGCCGCAGCTGCATTACGGGAAGGAACAAATGCTTATGTTAAAAGGGTTACGGATGGAATGGACAGGGTCGCACAATTTATAAGCGCGGGCGAAGATTCGCGGGCAGTTGCCGGTATGCTTCCCGAAGGCCTTCAAAGAGAAGCTTATATTTTCCTGAAAAAAATGAATCGGGAAGGCAAAATAGGCGGGAAGGCTGCCAGTGTTTATAACATGAGTTTCAGTCCCCACATTTTCAGCAAAACACGTTACATTGATATTTTATCTGAGGCAAGTGATCTGGTTGGCAGTGGCCATCAATATATTCACTCTCATTCGCTGGGGCCCCACATAATATGGGAGCTAGACCGTTTCTCTGCAGTCTTTGGGGGTTTTCTCTCAGATACCCTGCTCAAAGGTCACCATGTAAAATTAATCAAGGGTTCAGGCTTTTTCACCTTTTTCCCTCAGATACCCTCAAAAGGATTCTCCTCCGTCAACAGAGATGATAAAATCGCTAAATTTCTTGTTCCGTCATCAATACATCATGCCATAACTGAAAGGCAAAACAATCATTTGAAAAAGATAAATAAGATTCGGCCATTGAGTTACGAAGAGTGGTTCAATATATGGCCATTGTCCATGCACAAGGACATGCCGAATCTTCATAGTAACCGGCGACTGTTTCGTAGTTATGAACCATTTATGTGCAAAGAGGCAGTTAAGATAAGTGCATCTGTTCCTGCAGGCTGGAAACTTAACCGCCGTTTGTTTCAAAAAGCCATGCATCCCTATCTGAAAAAAAGCAGGTGGTTAATTCATTCAAAAGGATTCATGCCGTTTTTCCCGTGGTGGGTTAATATCCTGCCTCAGTTTGGGATCTGGATTTACAGGAAGATAATTACACTGACCGGTATCACGCAGGGTAATCAGGAAGATCTGGTTGATTGGGAAGATCTCATGAAAACCCCGGAGTGGGAAAAAACTATAGAACACCATGTAAATAACCGGATTGTATCCGGTCATTTTCTTAACATCCCTCCCAAAGAGGCAATCAGGGGAAAAGAATTAAAACCCGCACAGAAAGTGAATTTATTGCAGGTCATGTATTTATTAAGGAAAAACTATGTTACTGACCCTGATTAATTAACAAATTCTCTTATTTTTGTCGGATTAATCAAATCAGTTGCCTGCGCTTCTCCGTGCAAAGCCGAAACCAGGCCCCGGGAGTGCAGGAAGAATCAATGAAACAGATAATTTTATGCAACAGGAAGATCTATTTAAAAAATTGACAGCACATTGCAAGGAGTACGGCTACATATTCCAGTCCAGCGAAATATATGACGGTCTCAGCGCGGTTTATGATTACGGACAGTACGGGGCAGAACTGAAAAATAATATAAGGAAATACTGGTGGGACTCCATGCTCCTGTTGAATGACAATATTGTCGGGCTTGATTCCGCCATTTTTATGCACCCGGAAGTGTGGAAAGCATCCGGTCATGTTGATGCTTTCAATGATCCGCTTATCGATAACAAGGACTCAAAGAAAAGGTACAGGGCCGATGTATTGATTGAAGATTATATCGAAAAGCTGGAAGAAAAGATAAAGAAAGAGACGGGTAAGGCTGCGAAAAGATTTGGAGATAAATTTGATGAGGCTGTGTTCAGGCAGACCAATGCCCGTGTCATCGATCTGGCTGAACGCATTGACAGTATAAAAAATCGGTTTGTAGATGCATCCGAAAAGAGTGACCTGCAGGAGATACGGCAGATTATCGTTGATTGCGAAATATCCTGCCCGGTATCAGGGTCGCGCAACTGGACTGAAGTCCGCCAGTTCAACCTGATGTTCGACACAAAACTGGGCTCGGTAAGTGAAGATGCAAGTAAAATATATCTCAGGCCGGAGACGGCGCAGGGCATTTTTGTGAATTTCATGAATGTACAGAAATCCGGGCGTATGAAGATTCCCTTTGGCATAGCCCAGGTAGGAAAAGCTTTCAGGAACGAGATCGTAGCCCGGCAGTTCATTTTCCGCATGCGTGAGTTTGAGCAGATGGAGATGCAGTTTTTCATCCGTCCCGGAGATGAACCCCAATGGTATGAATTCTGGAAGGAAAAGCGTATGAGGTGGCACAAGGCTCTTGGCTTTGATGAGAAAAAGTTCCGGTTCCATGACCACACAAAGCTGGCTCACTATGCTGTAGCTGCCACAGATATCGAGTTTGCATTCCCGTTCGGTTTCAAGGAGGTTGAAGGCATCCATTCACGTACAGATTACGATCTGGCCCAGCATCAGAAATTTTGCGGACGAAAGCTTCAGTACTTTGATACTGAACTGAATAAAAGCTATGTACCCTACGTGGTTGAGACTTCTATCGGGCTTGACAGGATGTTCCTTACAGTGCTTGCTGCTTCATTTAATGAAGAGAAGATAGAAAAGGAAAACGGCAAAGCAGAAGAGAGGGTAGTGCTTGGGTTGCCTCCTGCACTTGCGCCTGTAAAACTTGCAATCTTCCCGTTGGTAAAGAAGGATGGCCTGACGGAGATCTCGCAAAAGATACGCGATGACCTCAGATTCGATTTCAGTTGCCAGTACGAGGAGAAAGATTCGATAGGCCGGCGTTACCGGCGCCAGGATGCTATAGGCACTCCGTTCTGCATCACTGTAGATCACCAGACAAAGGAGGATGAGACGGTTACCATCAGGTATCGTGATACCATGGAGCAGGAGAGAGTGCCGGTAGCCAGGCTCAGGGAGATAATCAGCGAGAAGGTCAGCATGAGGAAATTGCTACAGAGCCTCTGACCTCTCAGTGCGCACGGGCATCTTATTATTCAGTTAAGTTTCCCTTTCGGGGAAAGGAACGGAGTCCTGACAACAGAAAAAATTCCGGCTTTGTGAAAAAAGTTCTGATCATAACCTATTACTGGCCTCCCAGTGGGGGAGCGGGCGTACAGCGCTGGCTTAAATTTGCCAAATATCTGCCGGAGTTTGAAATTGAGCCATATGTGCTGACTGTTGATCCAGCTTTTGCCTCCTATCCGCAGACAGATATCAGCCTTGAAGAGGAAATTCCAGGAAACCTGAAAGTTTTTAAAACAAAATCCCTGGAAGTGCTCCGCATTATATCGGGCCTGTTTGGAAGGCATAAGGTTCCATACGGAGGATTCAGCAATATTGAAAAGAGGGGTCTGACACAGACTTTTTTGAGGTTTATCCGTGGAAATTTTTTCATTCCTGATGCCCGCATCGGTTGGAAGAGGTATGCTTTAAAGAAAGCCAGGGCCCTGATCCGGCAGTATGATATAAAAACTGTCATCACCACCGGTCCGCCCCATTCAACACATCTTATCGGATTGAAGCTCAAAAAGGAGTTGCCGTTAAAATGGATTGCCGACTTCAGGGATCCGTGGACGGATATATATTATTACTCCGATATGCTCCATACGCCGGTTGCAAAATCTATCGACCGCAAAAAAGAGAAAGAGGTTCTGAAAAATGCAGACAGGGTAATTGCCATCAACAAATCTACCAGTGAGTTGCTGAAGAGCAAAATCAGCATCGGAAGTGAAGATAAGTTTTCAGTTATCACCAATGGTTATGATGAGGATGATTTCAATTATTACGCCTTACCTGGCGGGGAGTTTACAATTACCTATTCAGGGAATCTTTCAGAGCATTACAGGCCCCGGGTTTTTTTCAGGGTACTGGCAAGGGTAAGGGACATATATCCTGGTATCAGATTCAGGTTCCGGGTTGCCGGCAGTATTTCCTCTTCCACCGAAAGACATATTAGGGAGCACGGGTTAATTGATATATACGAGAACCTGGGCTATGTGAGTCATCGGAAACTTACCGGGATGCTTAAAACCAGCACAGTTCTTTTATATGCTTTTCCGGAGACAATAAGTTACAGCGGATCTTCGGGTAAGCTTTACGAGTACCTTGCCACAGAACGACCTGTTATTTCAATAGATTCACCCGACAGCGATGCCGCAGCCATCATAAGGGAGTGTGATGCAGGGAAGAGCTTTTCACGGGATGATGAAGCCGGGATGTTTGAATACCTTTGCCAGCTTTTGGAAATGTTCAGACACCGGGGAGAATTGAAAGCAGGGAACGGGAAGCACATGAAGTATTCAAGAAGACATCTTACAACTGAACTTTCCCGCTTATTTTAAGTATCCTGCTGGTCCGTTACCGACTTCAATCCCCCCAGAACCTCCCCTGATATCAGATTCTTAAAGGGACTTCAGATATAACCACCCAGGCAATAGTTCTGTGGATTTTTTCCACGGTTTATTTATAAACCGGTGATTCTTCAATCAATGTCTCCCTGCTTTAAAACCTTATAATTGATGGTGATTACTAATATTCTTATTTTTGTTTAAGCAGAATGGAATGTTTTATGATATATCTTCAGAGCACTAGCTTTTATTGATACTATTATGGCAAAAGAAAAAGAAAACAACAATAAAAAATGGCATGCCCTGACCGTTGATGAGGTATTAGAAAACATTAAAACCAACCCTGATGAAGGTTTGTCCGATGATGAGGTAAAAAAGAGGCTTGAAAAATTCGGCCGGAATGAAATTCCCAAGGGTAAAAAGCGAAGCACTTTCCAGCGGTTGCTGGCCCAGTTCAAAAACACCCTGATCTATGTCCTTCTCGTGGCTGCATTAATAACGGCATTGATCGGACATTACATTGATATGTGGGTAATACTTGCTGTAGTTATTATTAATGCGGTAATAGGATTTATCCAGGAAGGAAAAGCCGAAAAGGCACTGGAGGATTTGCAGGAAATGCTTTCACTTGAGGCGACTGTAATCAGAAATGGAGAAAAAAAGACTGTTGATGCCGAAGATATTGTTCCCGGTGATGTAGTGCTTATGAAATCGGGTAATAAGATACCGGCTGATGTACGAATCATAAAGT
>SLKJ01000171.1 GCA_007134675.1 Bacteroidales bacterium | reverse complement strand
TAATAAATTATTTAATAATAAAAAATTTAGAGAAAATGAAGCAAATAAAAAAGCCATGCTCATAATTAAATTAGAACGAAAGTTCATTTTTGATCCCCATTTTCTGGACTCTTCAATAACTAAATCCTGCGTCAACTCGTTGTTAACCGTAATTTTCTTTCCTATAAGTTCTTCCTTAATGACCTTTTCTTCCCTTAAGATCTGAAGGCTGGTTAACCGGTTATAAGAATTATTTAAAGGCAGACCGGTGCCGGTATCATAACTGCTGTCAGCAATACTTCGAATTTCCTTATCGCTGAATGTTTCAGTAAGCAGGTATGGCCGCTGTTCTTTATGCATTTTTTTTATCAAATCAAAAAGAGTTTCTTTCAGAACCTTGTCCTTTAAAATTTCTTTAATGTATTGCTTTTTGATATCCTTGTACGTAAGATAAGCAGGTATAGATTTATTGTCATAATGCCTTAATAAAAATATCATTATAAGCGGCTTGCGGCAATGTTTCTTGATGTCGGCATCAAGATCTGCCCAGGATGTTTTTGGTGAATAACCTGTATAATTAGAAGAGTAAATACTCCATATCTGCTCCAATTCAATTTCCGGCAGCGGTGGCAAAAGGGTGACAATCTTGCCGGGGGGGCTGAAAGTATAATGAATTATCTTGTCTTCAAATGACTGCATATACTTTTCAAAACTCCTTTTGTAATACTCAGGGCGGGCTATTGCAATGATCCTTATATTACCTGAACCTACATGCCTGTATACAAAATCAATAAGTTCCTCTATAAGAAAAGACTGGTCAGTCCCTTTTAAAAAATATTCATTAAGGTTATCGATTATCAAGGTAAAACGAAACGATGGTCTCTCACCTATAACTGTCTTTAGCATAGAATATAATTCCCCCTCTATACCAAGTTGGCTGGTAATATATTTCTCAAATAACATCGGTGTACTGCCGAGGTCTTCCAGGAGCCTGGCATCAAGCAAAAAAGTAGCATGCTCTGAATTGCCGGCGCTAATAAATTCATTGGCAAGATGAGCGCACAAAGCGGATTTACCGCTGCCCTGATCATCCGAAAGGAACATAATCTTTTTATCTGAGCTATAAAAATCATTTATGATCCTTCTGAATGCCTCGGGATAGAGATAAATATCTTCATTATACTTGCCGTTAATCACATATTCTGACAACATGTGCTCTGAATGATGGAACACCCTGCTGCGAAACTGATCTGCGCTCACCTTTCCTGCACCCAGTATCTGTGGTTCTACATAGATGCTTTTTAATAATCCGGCAACCTGCCTGGCAACATTATCGTTGTCAAGATTTTTTTCACTCATCAGACGACTGCCGGAATAAAAAATCTTTTTGTTATCAAGTGACTCAAGCAAATAAATATCCTGAGATTTTTCTCTGTAAGGCTTATCGTTTATGAAGAGGGGTGATAACTGTAACTGTTGTTCTCCTCCTTCAACAATCAAACACTGCTCTTCAGGCAAATCATTCAAATCTGGCAAATCAGCACCTCTGAGAATTAACGGGGCAGCATTGTCACCCCTTGTGATATAAAGATTGTATTTATTCATAAAAGAGAGGTCCTGTAAAATCAAGGCTGTCATGTTTAGTACAGAACTGGCCAGAGCGCTGAGAACATCAGTGTCAAAGCCCTTGGAATGGGCAACATTGTTCCTCAGGGTTACCATCAGTTCAAGCAATCCAAGTTTTTTCGATGGACTCATTCCGTGGTTTTCTTCCACCGAAAGGGGAAAGGATTTTTTATTTATTTCATGTTTTTCAATAAAAAAAATTATCTCAGAAAAAATGCCCAGACTATCAGAGTGATCTTTTTGATAATGATAAAATTCTCTTAAAAAGGCCAACCATTTACCTGGCCCCGGGCGATAGGTCATATTTTCAATTGCCTGGTAAATCTTTTGACCTCTCGGAGCAGTGCTCATAATGTATTCACTTGCGAGTATAAGTGATAAAAACTGGAAAATACTTGTGGTTAAATCATTAACAAAAACATGCAGCAATTTTGTTTTATCACCTTTTATTAAAGCCTGATGAAAATTCCTAAAACTGACAGCAAGGGGATATGGAAGCTGCTTCTCTGACTGCTTAAGCAATTGCAAGATGTCAACTCTGTTGAGCTGCTTCTTATGATATGGGTGAAGATTTATGTTTGTAATCATAGGTGGCAAAGTTTGATTTATGATACATTAAAAAAGTTGACAACTGATCTTGAATTAATGGAGGGAGTATTCATCATTATCAAACACTATAAGAGGATGTAATTTTACCCGCTCCATTCTTTCCGGAGTACTCCGTACCACGCTTCATCAATGGCTTCACCACGGACAACACGGTTCTGACGAAGTACGCCTTCTCTCCTCATTCCAATTTTCTCCATCACGCGCTGGGAAGCCTGATTCCTCAGCTTCGCCATAGCTCGTATGCGATTCACCGGCAACAGCTTGAATACCGAATCGACTACAGCGCGAGCAGCCTCCGTCGCTACGCCCTTTCCCCATATCCAACGAGCGGTAGAGTATCCCATTTCACCGACGCTGTTCTCAAGATCGAGTCGGACGTTGATTCCACCCACCAAATCAGCGTTCAAAGTGATGGCCCATGCCGGATTTTTACTACGGTCAAGCAGAAGCTGACGGGCGATAAACTGTGCCGCATCGGCTGGCCCGTAAGGGATCGGCACCGGGAGATACTGTGCCCACTCGGGGTCAGTCGCATGTGCGAGCACTGCATCCGCGTCGCTCAACCGGTAGGGCCGCAGCACAAGTCGGTCGGTTGTGAATATCTCAGGAAGCTGTACTTCAGTCATGATGATCAAAACTATCTTGGATTAAACAATTCCCCATCTCAAACTCATATAAATTTTCCACAGCTTCGCCTGGTCAGTTACATTAAAAGACTTGACTTACAATAAAATCTAAAATAGAAAAAATATTTTACCCACTGTAAGCAGGGTGCAATTATTAGGTGGCCTTAATTTAAATAAGCCTTCTTTTTTCTGGTTATTATATTGTTTTGTTGACGGTTATTCATGGTTACTAAAAAAATTGCTTAAATTTCTGGTTCGGCAAGTAACCTCTGTTACTGCACCTTAGAAAAGGATATGTTTTCTCGGAGACACTTCCGGTTGCATAGCAGTTTTCAATAAACGCCTCCTGATTTAGTCCAATCAGTCCTCCAACTAATTCCCCCGCATCTGATATTGTCCAGTGCCAAAAATTCTTTTTACCAATGTTCTGCACCTAATGCCTTTTTCTGTCCTCTGAAAAAAGAAACTTTTTTCACTCACGATTTTGTAGCGACATCTAAAAGCTCCTGCAAATCTTCACACCCGGTATCCAGTTGGTATTCGTAGGCTTTTTTCAGCATTACGGCAAATTCGGGTCCCGGTTTATAGCCTGCTTCAATCAGGTGCCGGCCGAGTAAAACGGGTGCCACCGGCCTGTCGCCCAGTTTTTGGAAATGCTCCATGGCCAGATCTGCCGCCTTGTGTTTGTCTTTTACATTAATTCCCCCTGTTGCCAGTGCATCGGCTTTTGATACAGTTGACAGAACATCAAGACGCATCCTGTTGTGCAACCTTTTCCAGGCGGCCGGCTTTGATTTTCCCCTGTAAAGGAAACCGGGCTGCATGTGCAGTTCGGCTATGGCGGTT
>SLKJ01000095.1 GCA_007134675.1 Bacteroidales bacterium | reverse complement strand
TGCCTGTCTAATGAAAAATGCCTGTCTAATGAAAAATGCCTGTCTAATGAAAAATGCCTGTCTAATGAAAAATGCCTGTCTAATGAAAAATATCTGTCTAATGAAAATTTCCTGTATAATTATACTTATTTCAATTGTCCTGTCGTCCTTCGAAGTAAATGCACAACAAAGAGAAATTAAACCATTGGAAATTGGTGCTCAGGCACCTGATTTTAATCTACCCGGTATTGACGGGAGAAATTACAGTCTAGCCGACTTTGCAGACTATGAGGTGCTGGTTGTTGCTTTCTGGGCAAACCATTGCCCGACCGCCCAGGCCTATGAAGACAGACTGATAGAGATGGTGAATAAATACAGGCCAAAGGGTGTGGGATTTGTGGTTATATCACCTAACTCTCCAAAAGCACTGAGCGTGGTTGAACTGGGATATTCCGATCTTGGTGATGACTTAGATGATATGAAGATCAGGGCCGAAGATAAAGGATACAACTTTCCTTATCTTTACGATGGAGATGATCATCAGGGTTCAATACCGTACGGACCGGTTGCCACTCCACATGTCTTTATCTTTGATAATGAGAGGAAACTGAGGTATCGAGGACGAATTGATGATACCGAAAATCCCTATATAGAGCCCAATACCTCCGATGCAAGGGATGCAATAGAGGCTTTGCTTGCCGGAAGCGAAGTACCACTGAAAGAGACTCCTTCTTTCGGATGTTCCATAAAATGGAAGTGGAATTATCAGCGGGCAAGAGACCTTGATAAGAAGTGGTCAGAGATGACTGTGAGTGTTGAAGAAATTGATATTGAAGGGATAAAAAAGCTTATTGCAAACGATAGTGAAAACCTTCGCATGATCAATGTTTGGGCAACATGGTGTGGTCCCTGCATAGTTGAATTTCCCGATCTTGTGAACATCGACAGGATGTACAGCAGAAGAAATTTTGAGTTTATCTCTCTTAGTGCCGACATCCCATCAAGAAAAAACAGTGTTCTAAGTTTCCTTAAGAAAAAAGAGGCTGCAAACAGGAACTACCTTTATAATTCCACAGATAAATATGCATTGATAGAAGCAGTTGATTCGGAATGGCAGGGTGCCCTTCCCCATACTTTACTGATTGCCCCCGGAGGAAAAATAGTCGCCCGATATGCTGGTGTTATTGATCCCCTGACAGTGAAAAGGGATATCGTAGGCTACCTTGGACGATACTATGCTGATAACTGAACAAATAATACCATTTAAAAAGCCCTGATCTTTAAACTTTTGAACGATACTTCATCCCTGTGTTCCTGAGGAAGGGTAAGGTTGCAATAAGATGTTATCTGTATGCCATTGTAGAAAAAAATGTTAATACCTCTGTTAACAGCCTACTTTCCTGAGTTTATCATCTATAAATTTTTTCGCCCTGGGAATATCAGACTCATCGAGGTGCTCAATGATAAGGGGAATATTCGGATGTTCCCTGGATAATCTGTTCAAATAGAGGTCATAATTCAAAATGCCAAGTCCCGGAGCAGGTAATTCCACTGAGCCTGAACCTCTGAATGTATGGCCTTCGGAAGCATCGATATCGGCATGTTTTTCTTCCAAATTAGTTGTTGTTTTGCAGTCCTTGGCATGAGCAATTTTTATCCTGTCACCTAATGCATTGAAAATGCGGTTGATTTCTCCATCCACATCATTTATATTAAGATCAGAAAAATAATTGGCCGGGTCCATAAGTAAACCCAGTGAATCGTGATTCACATCTGAAAAAAGCCGTAGTACCTGATCCACCGTACCGATGATATTGTTGACATAATTCTCTATAAGGAAAACTGAACCGTGATCGTATGCAAATTTCGTTATATCAGTAACTAATTCAAGAAGTGTTTGATAGGCTTCTTCAGTCCCATTTTTTTCATGATACACCCAATCGCTGTCCTCATTAAAAGTACCTGTTTCACTTATTACATATGGTGAACCCAGATCACGTGCAAATTTTAAAATCGTTTTTAAGTTATTGATATTCTCTTTTCTTTTTTCCGGATTTGGATGGGTAATATTTGTGTAACCTGAGATCGCTACGATGGGAAGGTTTGCATCCCGAAACGTGTTCCTGATTAAATGACACTTATCACGGTTTAGTGAATCCAGTGAAAGGTCCATTTCTTTGAACGCAAGATCGAGTTGTACAGATGTAAATCCATGCGATTTTATCCTCCTTATTGACTCCTCAAGAGTATAAGGGTAATAGCCATTGAAAATTCCTACTGATATCATAGTTGTCGATTTTAAGTTAATTATACTAATTCTGATAAATGAATGGTTCTTTGTTCTTTGATAGACAGATAGCAGGCATCAATGATTAACATAGTATTCAGATTATCCTTTCCACTTATTTCAGGTTCAGAATTGCTTTCTACTGCAATTAGCAATTGCGCCATAGTGCCCTGAAATGCATCGGGGAACCAGACTTTATCCCATCGTGGTCGAATCCATTGATCTGGGAATTGCCTTGATGTAAAATCTAAAGTACTGGGAGTTGGAACCGGATATTCAGGCCAGCCAATGGTTCCTTTTGCCATACCATCACTCCCCTCAATCCGCCATTTAATGTAAATATCCTTTTCAGTTCCCTCACCCGGCCAGGCCCAGACATCGTCGAGACTAGTTGCCATTAATCCGTCAGCATATTGTAAAGTATATTGTGATATCCCATCAGAATGTTTGAAAATTGTTCTTGGATCATTGCGGGTAAGTGCTGTGATCCTTTCAGGATCTCCAAATAGATAACGGAAGGAATCTATATGATGGATCCCCATATTCAGAATTTCCAGACGATCATAATTTTCAAGGAATTTTTGCCAATGTGGTATCGCCCTCATCTCAATTGTTCCCAAAATAGGCTCACCCAGGTAACCCTTGTTCAGTATACTCTTTAATGCCCTGATTGATTGGTCATAACGCATATTCGAATTGACACCCAACTTAATACCGGCCTCTTCGCAAAGCTCCACAATCAGTTTAGCTTCCTTATAATTTATTGCTAAAGGCTTTTGACATAACACCCCTTTAATATGATCGTTTTGCTTAACAATTTCCCGTATAACACTTAATTGCAAATGGGGTGGTATAGCAATATCAATAATCTCGATTTCAGGGTCCTTGATTAACTCCTGCCAGGTTTTGTATACTTTGGGAATATTATGCTTTGCTGCAGCTGCTTCAGATTCATTAAGGCTAAGTGAAGTAATTGCTTGAGCGTTAAAGCCTGCATCTCTGTAGGCTACCAGGTGGCAATCGCTCATAATAAATCCTGCACCAATACATCCTATCCGGAAGTCCAGCCTTTCAGGCATGACCGGTTCGATCTTAAAATCAATATCTTTTATTTCCATGGCTTAAGCTTTAGTTTATCACGGTACACTTGATTGTGGTTGACCCTTTAAATTAGATCTGGTTATCAAAAACCCGTGACAAATTAAATTAGTAATTATTTGTAAGTTAATCAAATATTTAATTAAAAACAACTACATACTAAACCTTTTGCGTCCCACATGGAACTTAATTTACTGACAATAAGTTGTTTATAACCTAACCACCTTTTCGGCACAGACTCATAATAAAAGATTTGGGTTTGGATTTGGGTTTAAATTTGAATTTGGATTTGGGTTTGAATTTAGATTTGGGTTTGGATTATGGGACTATTTAAAACTGGAGCTTAATTGCTCCATTGTTTCTTATAAACAGATTATGGCAGGAACCATTGCCAAATATGTTCTCCATTGTCGTAATATACTGATCAAGAAGTGCATCAGGCACAAAAGCCTGGATCGTACCTGCAAATCCACCCCCGTGCACCCGCCATGCCCCCTTCTCCTTCAAAATCATCTCACTCATTGCAAGTCCGAGTGCAACCCCCTGAGATTTAATGCTATGGGAAGAGTGAATGTTCTGGTTATACATGAACGAGCTGTAACCTGACTCGACAGCCATCTCAAGAAATGATTTGAAATTTCCCTGCTCAAGAGCCTCCACCTGCCTGACCACACGTTGGTTATCACCCTGGAAATGATACGCCCGGAGAATGGCCCTGTCGCCTGGCCCCATCCTTAATTCAGGAATTGCTTTTACAATATCATTCAGCGTAACTTCCCTTAAAACACTTGCTCCCAATGCTGAGGCAACAGATTTCATATCAGATGGCAGTGAGGCATACTCATCATTAAGATCGGCATGATCACCCCCCGTATCAGTTATTACAAGTGAATATCCGGTGGTGGTAAAATCAAAGTCAACTTTCTTCACATTGGGATTACCGGGATACCTGAAATCAATAGTTATAAGTCCGCCGACCGCACAAGCGATCTGATCCATCAATCCGCAAGGCTTTCCAAAGTAATTATTTTCTGCATACTGTCCTGTAATAGCATTTTTTAGGGGATCAATTTGTCCATTATTGAACAGGTGACTGATGATTATACCTATCAGGACCTCAAAAGATGCCGAAGAGCTCAATCCTGAACCTTTAGGGACCCTGCCGTCAATACATGCATCAAACCCTTCACACTTATAGCCCTCCTTTTTTAATCCGGCCACCATACCTCTCACAAGAGAAGGGGTGCTGTATTTTTCATCCTCTTTCGGAGCAGTATCGGTACAGTCAATTTCAATGGAAGGGTAACCGACCGACTCAATACGGATCATATTTGAATTGTTTTTTGCTGCTATCGCAATATTATCAAGACTAACAGATCCTGCGAGTACCCGACCCATATTGTGATCTGTATGATTGCCTCCAATCTCTGTACGGCCCGGTGCGCTGAAGAGCGCAGCTTCTTTCTTGTTGTAAATTGTCTTAAACCTGTTAATCAGGTTACTGTAACTATCTGCCTGATTTTTTAACTCAAGCTGTTTATCTCCGTATAAAACCCTGAAAAGATCGTTGTCACCTTTGTTTATGTTGTCCAGTAAAAAGTTTATTTCTGCCATCCCAAAAAAAATTTAAGCATTATTGTAAGATGCTCAAATATAATCATTCTGTAATAAACTTTTCCGTAAGAAACCCAATAAAACAGTTTTCATACCCCGAACATATTCATCCGCATAAACCTGTCCGCTACCAGATAAAATTATAGCCATAAATAATGACAGGCATCCAATAGAAAACCAGGGAAAATTGGGGTAACAGGGAGATTCTGGCTAATAGGAAGATGCAAACTAACAGGAAGATGCAAACTAACAGGAAGATGCAAACTAACAGGAAGATGCAGACTAACAGGAAGATGCAGGCCAATAAGGATGCCGGGCATAACATAAGTACAGAGCATACCGGGGGACGAGGTGTAACAATAGTACAGGGCATATCAGGGGACCCGGTGTAAGATAAGGACTGGGCATACCAGGGGGAAACGCGGTGAAATATTGAATGCCTACCTTAGATCATTTCAATAGCATCCCTCTGCAGCCATCCTTTATTGCCGTCACTGAGACGCACCGCCCGCCAGTTGCCAATACTGTCCTCGACCCATACCTTTGTTCCTTCATGAATAATAAAAAGATCTGTGCTGTTTATATCGGGTGAGCTCTTGACCGATACCGTAGGAGAGAATACAATTGCAGTGTTGTGGTTTCTTAGGTGGTTCCGCTGGTCAATTCCGAAAGAAAAGCTCAAGACTGACAGTAATAATACAATAACAGCAAGCCAGAAAAAAAGTTTCTTTACAAGTACTGAAGCGGACATAAGGAAAAAAGAAAAGAAGAGGAGAGTTAGTATAAAAGTGGAAACAGCTATTGATGCCCAAGCATCTGCACTCATTATATCCCTTGCTTTTTTCCACCAGCGGTTAATAAAAAAATCAGGTAATTCTTCAATCCTGTCCCTTACATGCATCCTGGCAAGCTCAAGGTTAAAAATGATATCCTCATCTCCGGGTGAGAGCAGTCTTGCCCTTTCATAATTTAATATTGCCGGTGTTATTTTATTGGAGCGATAATAGGCATTACCAAGATTATAATAGAGTGCTGCGGAATGATATCCCGAATAGATAATCTTTTCGTAAATTATTATAGCCTCCTCGTAATATCCCTCAAGATACAATTCATTTGCCCTGGTAAAAGCAACCTCCGGTTCAAATGCTCCATTAAAAATGATCCCGGATCCATAACCGGACATAGTATCGCTTTGCGATAATATACCCTCAATTGGTAATGATTCGTTGTCCAATAGTGAATTCTCAGCAAGAAGCAAATCGCCGGCAGGAGGCAAACTACCGGGCGGAGGTTCACTAGCGGACGGAGGTTCACTAGCGGCCGGCAGTGAACCGGCGTATGCAAACTCGACTGTAAAGAGTAAAATTAATATTACACTTACTGAATATATATCAAGTCTTTCCATCATCGCCCGATACTCTGTTCAATTTCCGTGATAATACTGATTGTATCCCTGTAAATTCTTTCCATATCACCTGCTGCTGATGAAGGTGCATACCTTGCAAACTCACATTCCCCGATTATATCTATCAGTCTTTCTACTTCCTTCCGGGGAACACTTTTTTCAAGGAGGGCAACTTTTGCATTTTCCATGTTCAACCCGGATACTGGTATAAGCAGCTTGTCACTCAGGTATCCCCAGAATGCCCTGTGAATCTCCTCAAAGAACTGCTGATGATCGTTTTGCTTCAGGTACTTTCCCGCATTTTTTAATCTTCGGCGTGCCATCTTACTTGCCCTGCGCTTCTTTACAAGTGCAAGATCAGCCCTGTCGCGAATATTTTTTCTCTGTATCACTATCAGAGATATGAAAACCAGAAAAGTCAGTATAAACCAGAGGTAAAACCGAAAAGATCCAAAGGGATCGTGACTGATCCTTTTTAGTACTACTCCTCCTGTTTTGATAAACCTGATATCACTTCCGAGTATCCTTAAATCCTCTCGCACGTAACCTGCTACTGAGGGATCATAATCAGATTCAACTCCTCTCTGAACTGCCAGTTTCAGTTCACCGGAGCTTAATGTCCGGAACGATCCGGTGACAGGGTTGAAATAGCTGAATTGCACGGGTGGAATTCTGAAATTACCTTCGTTGCGGGGTATCATGAGATATTCATATGTAATCCTGCCTTCCTGTCCCCTGACACTATTCGAAATATTCTCCAGAACAGAAGGATCATAAACCTCAAAGCCTGGAGGAAAATCTACTCCCGGTCGTCCAACTAACCGAAGATTTCCTTTTCCTGAAATGGTTACCTTTAAACTGGCTGCTTCATTGGTCATTAACTCTCCGGTATCTATGTCAACATCCAGTGTGAATTCGCCAACAGCTCCATTGAAATCCGATGGTCCATCTGCAGGCAGAGGTTTGACATTTAAACTCAGCGGGGGACTCCTGACAGGGATCCGGGTTGTTTCAAAACCACCGAAAAAATCATCAAACAAGCTGCCACGTCTGCCGGGGCGTTGACGAACCACGGCATCCATCTCAAATGATCCTATATTTATCTCACCGCTTCGTTGCGGGAAAAGTATCAACTGCTTTAAAACACCGGTACCGAATATTTCTCCATCAATAACCTCCCTGCTAAGACTTCGCAGGGGCGGCACCTCTATCTCCTGCTGAAAAAAACCGCTGAAGGCAGGAAACCTCACATTTTCTATCCCTGTAAGATCAAGTTTTGAATATAATTTTATAGTTGCAACCACCCCTTCTCCCTGATAAACCTCATGTTTATCAAGATGTATCCTGACAAAAAGGTCCTCTCCTGATACATCTCCCGAACGTCCTGCAGTCCCCGGCACCTGTGGTTGACCGGGAGCTGTTCTTCTGCCCTCACTGTCCGGCACCACCTCAATCTGAACCGGGTTGGAACTATACTGTTCTGATCCGACATTCACCGTTGCAGGACCAATGCTATAGGTCCCTGCCTCTGTTGCCACTAATGTATATGTGTAGGTAACGGACTGTGTTTGCGTCATCTGTCCGTTAATGATCTGGACCCTGCTGCTGCTTGAAGTACTGGGGCCTGATACCAGCCGGAAACTGCCCAGGTCGGGTAACCGGAGATCACTTCCCCTGTTGTTCAGTGAATATGTAAGTCTGAACTGCTCCCCAACTGCAACTACCGGTGGAGCTGAAGCATTAAACTCCACATCCTGAGCAAAGGAATCAGATGCTGTGAACATTATGACCAGCAGCATCTTTAATGCCCTGATCAATTTGACCTCCATATAAAGGGTAATTTGCATTTTTAAATAAGTCTTTTTACCAGTTCCTCCCTGATCCAGGCCTTTGCTCAGATTCTTTTCGTTCCATGAGCTTTTCCTGAACCCTTTGATCTTCCCGTTCAGCCGCTTCCAGCATTCTCAAGGCCTCTTCGGGTGAAATCTGATCGGGCCGGGGAGCCTGATCCTGTTCCTGCTGCTGGTCATCACCATGTTCATGGTCCCTGTCCCGGTCGTCTCCCTCCTGATCCTGTTGATCTGCCGTCTGATCTTTATCCTCCCCCTCCTGATCAGGATCATCTCCTTCCTGGCCGTCACCACCATCCTGCTCCTGTTGCTCCATCTCATCAAGGAGATGCTGTGCAAAAGCAAGATTATACCGTGTTTCATTATCATGCGGATTATTGCGCAGGGCCTCCTTATAGGCTTCTATGCCTTGCTCTATCATCTGTTTCATAAGCAAGGTATTTCCAAGGTTATGAAATACCCTGGACCTGTTTAACGGGTCATCGATATCCTCTGCCAGTTCACCAAAATATTGCAAAGCCTCATCAAACCTCTCCTGTTTGTATAGTGAATTCCCAAGGTTGAACCTTGCACCAGGTGACTCTTCATCCTTATCAAGTGCCCGCCGGTAAGAAAGTTCTGATTCATCAAACTTCTCCTTATGATAAAGACGGTTACCTTCTCTTATATACCTTCTTTCGGCCTGGCTGAAAGCCATCTGAGAAAAAACTCCGGTAAACACCAAACCTAAAGTCACATGCAGCAGCAGTCCCCTGAATCCTGTTCCCTTAACCTTATTGATCATATTATTAGATTTTTGTCAGCTCAATAGCTTTCATGTATATAAAAAATGTTGCAGGTTATTCATATTCAGTGTTTCAATTCCGATGGAACCCCCATGTTTATACATGTTATTTTGTGAGATGCAGTCTCATGGGGATTCATGCCATTATCTATGGCCTGTTTGAATCTGTATTGAAAAGCTTTATGCTGTTTAGCCATCTGTTTTTCCGTTCCAGAATAAAAAAGTCTATTACCAGTATCAGAAGAGCCAAAGCAGCCAGATACTGAAACCTTTCCTCAAATTCGGTATAGAGCATCTCTTCAAATTCAGCCTTTTCCAGATTATCTATCTCATCCATAATAATATCCAGTCCGGTCCCAGAACTACCTGCCCTTATGTACATCCCTCCTCCTTCTGAAGCAATTGCCTGAAGGGTTGGCTCATCCAGACGGGTAATCACCGTATTCCCCTCCTCATCAGTTAAAAACCTTGATTGTCCCCCACCCCCACCCGACAGAGGAATGGGTGCCCCTTCAGGCCGGCCAATACCAATAGTGTGAATTGTAATGCCCATTTCTCTTGCAGCAATAGCGGCTTTAACAGGATCATCCTCATGATCCTCTCCATCGGAAATAATTATCAGTGCCCGGCTTGCCTGAGAATCGTGTGTAAAAGAACGTGAAGCAAGTTCAATAGCCCTTCCTATGGCAGTTCCCTGGACGGGAACGATGTCAGTCGAAACATTGTCAAGTATCATCCTGGCAGCGGTGTAATCACTTGTTATCGGAACCTGCACATAAGCATCACCCGCGAAAACTATTAACCCTATCCTGTCGTTCCTCAAATTGCTCAACAGTCTTGAAATGGCAAGTTTGGAACGTTCCAGACGATTGGGACGAATATCTTCTGCATTCATGCTGTTGGAAACATCAAGAGCAATGATTATCTCAACCCCCTCCCTTTTTACTTCCTCTAGTCTTGATCCCAAACGCGGTCCGGCAAGGGAGAGGACTATGAATACAATGGATACGAGCAGCAGTATGAATTTCAATGCCGGCCTCTGTGCAGAAACCAGAGGAGCGAGCGTGCTAACCAGTTCAAGCTCGCCAAATCTCCTGAATATCCTCTTCTTTCTGTAACTTACAATAATAAAAAGGATAACCATTACAGGTATTAGCCATAAAAACCAGAGATCCTCTATATGTGCAAACTCAAACATTATTACATGAACCGGTTTTATTTACCTTTATATTATCCAAATCCTTTAAGTTCAAATTTTTACAGGAATACTCAGAAATCCATTAATCATATGCATTAAAACCCTGCCCTAAGGCATATTTCTCAACCAGAAAACCCTGATTAACCATTCCAGAACCAGCAGCAGTCCGGCAATAAAGGCAAAGGACCTATATTCCTCTCTGCTCGCAGTGAAATGCAATACATCAATCATCGATTTCTCCAGTTTCTCAATCTCCCTGTATATTTCAGTCAGCTTATCCTCATCCTCTGCGCGGAAATATCGTCCACCGGTTATATCTGCAATTTCCTTTAAAACTTCTTCGTCAATATCGGCCTCTATATTCTGGTACTGAACGCCTCTCGGTGTTTGTACCGGAAAGGGTGCCGGTCCCCTGCTTCCAACCCCGACAGTATAAACCCTGATATTAAAAGTGGCGGCTATGTGAGCAGCTGTTATTGGATCTATGGCCCCCCGGTTATTCACTCCATCGGTCAGCAGTATTATTATTTTGCTTTGAGATTCACTGTTGCGAAGCCGGTTAACCGCAGTTGCCAGTCCCATACCAATGGCTGTTCCGTCCTCAATCATCCCGATCTCAACCTCCCTTAAAAGATTGACAAGCACTGCATGATCGGTGGTAAGAGGGCATTGAGTAAAACTCTCCCCGCTGAAAATTACAAGGCCTATCCTGTCATTGAGCCTTCCTGAGATAAATTCAGTGGCAATATTTTTTGCAGCCTCCATCCTGTTTGGTTTGAAATCCTCGGCCAGCATACTGCTTGATATATCTAGTGAAATCATAATATCAATCCCCTCGGTTGTAATCTCCTCCCACTGATCGTGGGACTGGGGTCGGGCAAGTACGATAACAAGAAGAGCTATCACCATCATGCGAAACGCGAATAACAGGTGCTGCAGATAGTGGCGAACCGTTAAAGGGGCTTTTTCAGCCCATTGCAGACCCGGAACCTGAAGCGTAGGATAACGGGAATGCTGTTTAAGCACATACCATATGACCATTGCCGGGATTAACAGCAAAAGCCATAAAAATTCGGGATATGCAAAAATGTATTCGCTCATTTCAAACTTCTTTCTTCATTTATTAAGATGTTATACCTGCTCCTGCCCGGTTTCCGGTTTGCCGGTAGATTCCTGCCCGGTTTCCGGTTTGCCGGCAGATTCCTGGCCGGTTGAGGGACTTTCGTTTAGTCCTTCGCCTTTTGAGCTATATGATGCCTTGACAAAATGAAAAGCCGTACTAAGGGATGCCTCATGCTCCTGATCGGCTGGTCTGGCTTTGGCGAACTTCACCAGATCTGACACATAAAAGCACTCTCTCAGAGAATCCACCAACTCTCTGTTCACACCGTTCCAACTGTAAAGCTGACCAATGATCTCGTCGCTGGTCTGTTCCATAGCCATAATTCCGAAATGCCTTTCTATGTATATACGAATAATCTCCGTTAATCTTGTATAATACTCCCTGATCCTGCCCTGTTGCCATAATGAATCTGATTTAAGCTGTTTGAGATCTCTAAGAGCGATTACATGTGCTGGTTCGAATGGCTCTTGGGGTTCGGATAACGGGACTAAATGTTTTCTTTTTGAAAGATATCTGAAAACAGCCCATATAAGAACCGAAATAATCAGAGCAATTAATACCCATGGCAGTATTTCAACAAGGCCGATGGGTATGCCAAATGGATCCTTGATATCATAGATCCCCCCCTCTCTGTCTATTTCCGGAGCCAGAACTTCCAGGTGGACTCTGTGAGTATTGATTACCTTCTGATCGTCGTCAATAAAAAAAACAAAAGGAAGGGCCTCTACATATTGTTCTCCCTGATTAAAAGATGTAACCCTGTAGGACCTGGTAATTCTCAGCTTGTTGTCCTCTGTTACCACCGTGTCTGCAGGATGAGCAGCCAATATTTCAATGTTTGCGGACAAGGTATCTGAGATCCGGGGAAAATTCACGTACATATCATCAGGTTGTTCAACAGTAATTGTAAAATTTGTCTGTTCACCTATCGATATGGCCGTAGTATCAAACCTTGACGATATGCTTATAAACTGGCCCTTTACCGGGGCAGTGCCAATTAAAACCAAAGAGACAACCAGGAACAATATAACGGCCACTGGCCTGGTCCCTCCTGCTTCAGCAACTGCCTCTTTAATATTTATCCTGTTATCAGACATATTAATTATTCCTGCCTGTAAATATAAACCTGTTGTTAGTCTGCAATTATCAACAATCTATAATAATTCATTAAATTTTAATCTACATTCTTTTAAACAGTTTTATCAGAGGTTTTACATAATCCTCATCTGTGCTAATGGAAACTGAATCAATACCTGTTTTTAAAAAGAGCTGGCCCAGATTCTTATCATATTCCCGCCACCATGATGAATATTGATCACGGACCTTCACCGAAAGGGTATCAACCCACCGCACCTCTCCTGTTTCGGCATCCCTTACCCTCAGCATGCCCATGGAAGGAAGCTCTGTCTCTCTCTTATCATAGATCCTGATAGCTACCAGGTCATGTTTGCGTGCAGCAATTTTCATAGTATCCTCAGGAAGGGAAAATATATTGCCATTGCCGGAGGTATCTGCATTATCAGGAGTCATGGATCCAATCGGTTTTTTTGTGGAGGCGGACTGGAAAAAATCAGAAATAAGGAATGCAGTGCTTCTTTTCTTTATAGCATTGGTTAAAAACCTCAAAGGCTCAGATAAGTCCGTCTTCCTGTGTTCAGGAACAAAATCAATCAGTTCTCTTATAATATGCAGGGTATGTTTTCGGCCTTTCTTCGGTGGGATAAATTTCTCTACCCTGTCGCTGAAAAAGATCACCCCGATCTTATCGTTGTTCTGTATTGCTGAAAAAGAAAGCACGGCGGCAATCTCTGTTATCATATTCTTCTTGAGCATACCCCTGGTCCCGAATTCCCTGGAACCGCTGGAATCAATGAGCAGCATAACTGTCAGCTCCCGTTCCTCTTCAAATACTTTAACATAGGGATGATTGAATCTTGCCGTTACATTCCAGTCAATGCTCCGGATATCATCACCCGGCTGATATTCTCGTACCTCGCTGAAAGCCATGCCACGACCCTTAAAGGCCGAATGGTAATGCCCGGCAAAAATATCGCGTGACAGTCCCCGCGACTTGATCTCTATCTTCCTTACCTTTTTTAATAACTCCTTTGCCTCCACTGAACCTCTGAATTAAGATTTAAGGTACCTCAACAGAGTTAAGTATTTCAGTTATGATATCCTCAGCAACAATGTTCTCCGCTTCCGCCTCATAGCTGAGCCCTATCCGGTGCCTCATGACATCATAGCAAACAGCCCTTACATCCTCGGGAATTACATATCCGCGATGCTTGATAAAAGCATAGGCTTTGGCGGCCTTCGCCAGATTAATACTTGCCCTGGGTGATGCACCGTAATTGATCATGGTCTCAAATTTTCCAAGCCCGTAATCAGCAGGAACCCGTGTTGAGAAAACTATATCCAGAATATATTTTTCAATTTTCTCATCAAGGTATACATCTTTTACCACCTCCCTGGC
>SLKJ01000029.1 GCA_007134675.1 Bacteroidales bacterium | reverse complement strand
CTTGTATGGTTTTCTTCATATGCCTTCATCTCTTTCTGATACCTGTTCTCTGCAATCCAGAAATAATGGTCGCCCAGGTATTCAATTGCGGTTACATTTTTGTTATCGGCGTTATAGAGTTTCAGTGCAATATCCTTCAGTTTGTCTTCTCTGCCAAGACGGCTGTTCAGGATGAACCAGTTCTCCAGAATATCGGGGTTCCCGGGAGCCATATTTTCCAGATATTTCCACAATTCAAGTGCTCCTTCATGGTTGTTGCTTTCAAGGTAAGCATCAAAAAGCCTGATGCGCATCTCATCTGCTTTACTGCCATCAGGATATTTTTCAATGTAGTTCTCGAGGTTGGTGATCTCAAGCGAAAGGTTGTCTATTTCCCTGTAAGCTGTGGCCAGTATATAATAGCCTTCTTCACTGTAATAGTCTTTCCGGCCGGCATTTACAAGGTACCCGATTGCCTTGTTAAGTAATTCATTTTCCCAGGCAGCAATACCTGCCCTGTACCATGTTTCTCCGCTTACTTCAAGGTTTCGGTCCTTTTTCAGCTCAATAATCTGTTCATAAAGATCAAGGGCATCAATGTAATTTCCTGTGGTGTATTCTAATTCGGCCTCCTCCTGAAGCGTTGCAACATGGCGGGCTGTACCGCAACCGGCTATTGTAACAATTACCAGTAACAGAATGTATAATGTATATTTCTCTTTCATTTTAAGCTTTTAGCACATTTATAGCAAATAATCTATACTCATTCCTGTCTTTTCTCTGAAACAGGATTTAGCGAATATACTAACAAATTATTTCATACGGAAGTTATATTCCCGGCCGGTGATTCCTGCCGGCGGCGGCCTTTTTTGGTATGGATAGGGACTGTCAGATGCGGCCCTACAGGCAGGCTTATTTTTTTTGAGAATCTACGCTCTTTCTGAAATAATGTCAAAATACTTGCAATTATAAAATAATACATATCTTTGCAGCCGTTTTGGCTTAAAGTAGATCTGTATAGTAAGAATTCCTCTCAGTGAACCTTTCCTTTGAAGATTACTTCCTACCATCACTAATTCAGGCTGAATAATAATAAAGCTGGAAAAGCATTATCTCGTTGAACAGATATCAGGTAATGTTAATTTTCAGTCAGTGATTAATCAATTTATTTAATATGAACAAGACAGCATCACCGGGTAAAAGGGGTCAGACAAGCTTAAGAAGAAAAAGGACTTTAAATGGAAAATCATCCGGAAGGGTAAACAGAAACCTAAGCACCCTCAATCCAATGGCATTTGTAAGGAAAGCAACAGCAAATGACGGGAATAGTTATATTGCTTCACGAAAAATTAAAAATCTGCCAGTACACAAGAATATTATCTCAAACCTGCTGAATAAGGGTTATCAGACCCCGACCGAAATACAGGACAAGACACTTGAAGCAATTCTCGACGGGAAGGACCTTATTGGGTTAGCACAGACCGGTACCGGAAAAACAGGGGCCTTCCTCGTTCCCCTGATTAATAACCTGATGAATAACAAGGCTGCATTCCAGGTTCTGGTTGTAGCTCCTACCCGTGAACTGGCTATGCAGACAGACAGGGAGTTTCAGATGATTGCCAGAGGTTTGAACCTTTTCAGTATTTCCCTTATCGGGGGAACAAGCGTTAATGCTGACCTGCAGAAACTGCGAAGACCCTGCCACTTTATAATAGGAACTCCGGGACGGTTGACTGATATGGTGCGCCAGGGAGCCCTGGATCTGAACAATTTCACCACACTGGTCCTGGATGAATTCGACAGGCTACTGGAAATGGGTTTTTCTCACGATATCAATCAACTTGTTGACGGGATGAACAACAGACAACAAACAATACTCTTTTCAGCCACTGAGGACAAGGGTCAGAAGCAATTATTGGGCAGGTTGCTGGACAGCCCTGTAGAGATCCGCGTACTGAAAGGCAATACAAGTCCGGATACGATTGACCAGGATATAGTAAGTGTAAAGAATGGAGAGAATAAAATTGATGTGCTGCTGAGTATGCTGCGGGACAAAACTTTCGAAAAAGTTCTGGTTTTTGCTGAAACAAAGCGCCGGGTTAGCCGGATCTGCAGGGACCTTCGCCGGGCAGGTATCAGGGCTGATGAGATTCACGGCGACAAGTCGCAAAACCACAGAATAAACGCCCTGAACTCATTTAAAAAGATGAAGATACAGGTGTTGGTCGCAACTGACGTAGCTGCCAGGGGACTTGATATATCAAGGGTATCACACGTCATAAATTATCAGCAGCCCAGAAACATGGACAGCTACATTCACAGGATTGGACGTACCGGAAGGGCTGGAAGAAGCGGGAAGGCAATTACGTTTATTAATTAATTTAGTTTCCAGGTACTATAAAAAATTCTTAAAGAAACAAAAAGGCCATAATAAAATATAAAGGCCTAACTAAAATCAACAATTTAAATAATACACACAAAACAATTATGAAAAAAGGCACAGTAAAGTTTTTTAACAACTCAAAGGGTTTTGGTTTTATTAAACCAGACGATTCGAACGAGGATGTTTTTGTTCACGAAAGTGGGCTAATCCATGAAATTAATGAAAATGACAGGGTTAAATATGAAGAAGCACAAGGAAGGAAAGGCATGAACGCTGTAAATGTTGAAGTAATCGACTAGACCTAATCAGAATCAGTAATATGGAGGCTGCCCTTTCAGGACAGCCTCTTCTGATTATTATAAGCATTAAACAGACAAGACATACCCTCATAGATGCAGGTATTACGGGAAGGCCCGGGGTGAGTTAAACCAGATACATTATTCCAGGTCTTCCTGTACCTTTTTTGGCAGTTTTAAAACAGTAACCTGGTATGAATGATCAATCCACTCTTTAATAAGCTTCGAATCCAAGCCGGTTTTAAGGCTTATTCCGTTCCAGTGCTTTTTATTAAAATGATAAGCAGGAGTAACTTCAGGGTAATGCTCCCGCAATTCAAGTGCTAATTCAGGATCACACTTCAAGCTCAATCCCCTGTTTTCCTCTGAGAGATCGAGCAAAGCAAACATTCTGCCGGCGACTTTAAATACCAGGGCAGTATCATCAAACGGAAATCCTTCAGTAACTCCTTTCTTTGATATACAATACTCTCGTACCTCTTCAATATTCATTTTATATGACTTATATTTCCGGTTATTATTTAATAGTTTCAGCAATGAATCATACACATTTTAAGATTCATTGCCAGTTGAGTTTTTAATTGAACTGGTGGTAAGTTATGAATTTTTGTCAAATTAAAGACTTCCCTTATAGTTGAAAATAGAAACAGGGGTTTCGGAAATGGTTGTTTCGGAAATGGTTGTTTCGGAAACTCAGTTTTCCTGAAAAACAATTCTTTATGAAGTTTTACAACAGAGAAAAGGAAATAGCCATATTACTGGGATAGGAGGATTTAATGAACTTGAAAAAGCTGCCGTTACGGGCTATATTGGCATTTATCCAATATCTATTTAATCGCCAAATTCAACCGTATGGTTACCCACAAAGTTTATTAGATACCTGTTAAAAGTTTCGCTATGTCCCGGGTCATCACCAGCCCTTGCTGCTATAGAGATAAAAAATGCAAGCAACAAAAGTGCTGCAATCCTTGAATAGAAATAAACCTGTTCAATGTTACGTTCACGGCGTTCCTGATCAATAATAATCCTGCTTTTCATAATTTCCGGGTTTG
>SLKJ01000034.1 GCA_007134675.1 Bacteroidales bacterium | reverse complement strand
ATCTCGTATCGGGGCTGCTGTACCTCAGATTTAAGACGCTTCAGCTCCCTGGCCTGATCAACGGGCAGGACCGGCATGAGCCTGCCTCCCTCAACTATGGCAACCCTGCGGCTCAGCCTGGTAAGATCATTGTCTATTATCATCTCATCACGCTGCATCCTCTCCTCCAGGGGATCCTTCTCGCAGGAAACAATCAAAAGCCCGAAAACGGCAGTTGCAAGAATTAATAATCTCATTGTCTTCATAATTAGCAAAATTAAACTATTCAAAAATACCATAATATTTTCCATCTACGGTCATTTAGATTATAAATTTTTAGGGATTCCCCTGTAACAGGCTCTAATAATTTGATAAACTGGCAGTTTCTTTACACTAAACAACAATAAGCTATTATATAGAGCTTTTTTGCCTGCTCAATATATCTTGATTCTAAATATCATTTTCTTGATATTTGGAAGGTTAAAAATAATAAGGTTCTGGCTGATAAGGATGTCCGCCCTGCAAACATGCATTTTTTACTAAAGAGATATATAATCAACACTTTATTGATTATCTTTTATTTTATTATATATATCTTTATAGATATTTAACTTACACAAAAACAGATTTAATTCAAAATTAAATATTCAAAAAGGGAAGATTATCATGATTAAACTTTTTTGGTTAATCGCTGCATTGCTGGCCTATCAGAGCAATTTCGGGCAGAGGGGACTTATGGATGAGACTGTAATAGGTGTCGATGAAAAGCTGGGAGAAATCATCCCGCCTGATATCAGGCTTATTGATGAAAATGGCGAAGAGATAAACCTTGGTGATATTATTGACAAACCAACGGTCATATCGCTTGTCTATTTCCGCTGTCCCGGTATCTGCAGTCCTCTGATGGAAGGCATTGCAGAGGCAATAGACCGCACAGACCTTGTTCTGGGCGAGGAATACCAGGTTTTAACCATAAGCTTTGATGCAAGGGAAACAACCGATCTGGCTGTCAACAAAAAGCGAAACCACCTTATGATGATGCGCAACAGGGAAGCCGAGGAGCACTGGAGGTTTTTCACCTCTGACAGTGCCAGCATTGCCAGGCTGACTGATGCTACGGGATTCAGATACAGGAGGACAGGAAATGATTTCATACACTCTGCAACACTCATAGTCGTAAGTCCCCAAAGAAAGATAAGCAGATATCTCAACGGAACCTATTTCCTCCCTTTCGAGGTAAAAATGGCTGTCCTTGAAGCCTCTGAAGGAAGAGTGGGACCGACCATAAACAAGATCCTGCAGTTCTGTTATTCCTATGATCCGGCAGGACAGACCTATGCTCTGAACATAACCAAGATAGTGGGAACAATTATTATATTCTTCTCGGTCGTGCTGTTGCTCTTTCTGAGCATCAAGCCGATAGCCAGAAAACTTAAGAGTTCGACGAGCTGATTACAGATTTAATTCTTGTTTGATTCCAGGGGTATATTTCCCTCTGCATGGCAGGGACTGGCAGGAAGATGATAAATAAATGTGAAAAAATAAAAGAGAAAAAATAAAAATGTCAGAAAACCATACACGGTCGGTCGATGAACCCAGTTACCTTAAATATAAGGGAAGGTACAGGGGGATATTCGCTTGGATATTTTCCACAGACCATAAACGTATCGGACTGCTTTACCTGTGGTCTATATTGACTTTTTTCATAGTTGGTGCGATTCTGGGACTGCTGATGAAAATGGAGCTTATTTCTCCGGGAAAAAATATCATGGGTCCCCAGACCTATAACGGTTTCTTTACCCTTCACGGGATAATAATGATCTTCCTTATTGTTATTCCGGGTCTGCCGGCCGTTTTCGGTAATTTCTTTCTACCCATTATGATCGGCGCAAAAGATGTGGCGTTTCCCAGGCTCAACCTTACCTCCTGGTGGCTTTATCTCCTTGGCGCATTCGTAGTGCTTACTTCCCAGTTTACCGGGGGCGGTCCTCCCGACACAGGATGGACCTTTTATGCACCATACAGTTTCCAGACCCCGACCAATATGCTGCCTGCGGTGACAGGCGCCTTTATACTTGGATTCTCCTCTATTCTTACAGGTCTGAACTTCATTGTAACCATACACCGGATGAGGGCTCCAGGTATGGGCTGGTTCAAAATGCCCCTTTTCCCCTGGAGCCTTTACGCTACAGGATGGATACAGGTGATTGCAACCCCCATAGTGGGCGTAACCCTTTTAATGATAATTGCAGAAAGGGTTCTTAATATAGGTTTTTTTAACCCCGCACTTGGAGGTGACCCTATCCTTTACCAGCATCTTTTCTGGATCTATTCACATCCGGCTGTATATATCATGATACTGCCGGCCATGGGAGCAATTTCTGAGATCATCCCCACCTTCGCCCGGAAAACCATTTTCGGATACAAAGCGATAATTGTATCAACGATCGCAATAGCCTTTGTCGGATATTTTGTCTGGGGTCACCATATGTTTACTTCAGGAATGAGCGGGGTGGCCCTTTACACTTTTTCCATACTCACCTTCCTGGTAGCCATACCAAGTGCAATAAAGGTGTTTAACTGGGTTTCCACAATGCACAAGGCCTCGATTATTCTCAAGACACCCTTTTACTGGGCCGTATCCTTTATTTTTGTATTTATGATCGGGGGTTTTAGCGGACTGGTGCTGGGGGCGCTTGCAACCAACGTCCACCTGCACGATACCCATTTCGTCGTGGCGCACTTCCATTTTATTGTTTTCGGGGGGACAGGTTTCGCTTTTCTTGGTGCCATGCATTACTGGTTCCCCAAGATATTCGGAAGGAAATATGATGCTGGATGGGCCAACATTGGCTGGATCACCTTCTTTATCGGTTTTATAACGCTTTACGTACCTATGTTCTACCTGGGCATTGCAGGAATGCCCCGCAGGTATTACGATTATGTGGAGGTGTTCCACGGGGGCAATATCATCTCATCATTTGGTTCGATAATACTTATAGCAGGAATTGCTATTGTCATTGCCAACCTTGTAAAATCTGCCATTTCCGGAGAAAAAGCTGATCAGAACCCATGGGGCGGCAGGACACTTGAATGGGAGGTGCCTTCTCCGCCACCCCTTGAAAATTTTGATGAGATACCTCATGTCACCAGAGGACCCTATGACTATAGTTAAAGAATTATAATAATGGAACAGACATCCGGAAATACCCATATTCACCGTGACGACGAAGCCTCAAAAATCGGGATGTGGTTGTTTATCTTCACTGAAATGCTGCTTTTCGGGGGACTATTCATTGTTTATTCAATATACCGGTACCTTCATCCGGTAGCTTTTGAGCTGGCTGCCGGTGAGCTGGATGTTGCGGTGGGAACTGCAAACACGGTGATACTGCTTATCAGCAGCATGACCATTGCCATGTCAATCACAGCAATGCAGAAAGGCAATAAAAAACTTACCATAGCACTTCTTGGAGCTACATTGTTCCTTGCCCTTGCCTTTCTTGTTAATAAATATTTCGAATGGGGTTCCAAGATAAGCCACGGGCTTTACCCGGGATCAGACAGGCTTCATGAGTTCGGGCATGGCGACACCCTGTTTTTCGGGCTCTACTATTTTATGACAGGTCTCCACGCCCTTCATATAATCATCGGCCTGGTAGTCATTGCTTTTGTTATGTATCGTGTCCACAGGGAGATGGTCCACTCTACCAAATTTGCTCTTCTGGAAAATACAGGTCTGTACTGGCATCTTGTTGACCTGATATGGATATTCCTTTTCCCTCTGTTTTACCTTGTTACATGAAAAAATAAAATAATAATGGAAAACAACGGAAAACATCATATTGTTCCCTATAAGACTCACATCACGGTCCTTCTCGGACTGATCGTTCTAACCGCTCTCTCGGTTGCGGTTACAAGCATAGAACTGGGACCGCTGACCGTTACCGTGGCTCTGGTTCTTGCTTCAGCCAAAGCTCTTATTGTGCTTATATATTTTATGCATCTTAAATTTGACAATATCATATATTCAATTATGGTTGCCTTTATCATCTTTTCAATAGTAAGCATAATTGTTATAACCTTTTTGGACTACTTATTCAGATAATTCACTGATCATGATTTCAGAAACAAGGGATGTATCAAATTTTGTAGCGGGATTCGAAACCACATTCATGTTCATATTCTGGGTGACGGTATTTTTCATAGTGGGAATCTCCCTTACAATGATCTGGTTTATTTACAGGTACAACAGAAAAAGAAATCCCGTCGCCACACAGATAAAAGGAAGTACTACCCTGGAGATAATCTGGACCATCATACCGGTTGCACTGGTACTGGTAATGTTCCACTACGGATGGACCGGGTGGAAACCAATGCAGGAGCCGCCCGAAGATGCCATGGTGGTTAAAAGCTATGCCCGGATGTGGAGCTGGATGTTTGAATACGAGAACGGCAGGCTGACAGACACCCTGTTTGTACCGCAAAATCGACCGGTCAGGGTCAACCTTATTGCGCAGGATGTATTGCACAGCCTTTATATTCCTGCATTCAGGATAAAGCAGGATATGGTCCCCGGAAGGGAAGGCTTCCTCTGGTTTGAGGCAGGCCAGCCCGGGGTATATGACCTTTTCTGTGCAGAGTATTGCGGACTTCAGCATGCCTATATGACCACTGCTGTGGTGGTTATGCCGGAATATGATTTTGAAGAGTGGCTGGCAGATACAACAGAGGTGCTTGTAGCCGATGTTGAGCGTCCCGGTGCTGCCGGAATGCAGTTACTTAGGTTGAACGGATGCAATGCCTGTCACTCCAGCGATGGCACCAGGCTTGTCGGACCAACCTTCAAGGGCCTTTACGGTTCAACGGTTACCGTCATAACCAATGGAACCGAAAGGGAAATAATTGCTGAAGGTGACTATATAAGACGTTCCATATACGAACCCGATGCGGATATAGTCAAGGGTTACAGCCCGGGCCTGATGCTTTCGTACCGGAACCTGATAGATGAACAGGGTATACAGGACATTATCGAGTATCTTAAAACCATTCAGTGACGAATGGGGAATTTATCATAAAGCTAATCCGGATAGCTGGATCACTATCCAAAATACGTATATCCCTTTCTGTAACCGCCACAACCTTTACCGGATATTTCGTCTGCACCGGGAGCATGTCACCCTCACTCCTGCCTCTTCTTGCGGGAATATTCCTGCTTTCGTCAGGATCGGCAGCACTTAACCATTATCAGGAGCGGAAAACGGATTCTTTGATGGAGCGCACAAAATCAAGGCCCATCCCATCCGGATTGGTTTCTCCGGGTGCTGTCCTTTATTTCACAGTGATTTCCACTATCACAGGCAGCCTGCTCCTCCTGTCCGCTTTCCCTCCTCTCATACTCCTGCTGGGTCTGTTTAATTTTCTATGGTACAATGCCGTCTACACGCCTCTTAAGAGAATAACTGCATTTGCTGTTATTCCAGGATCGGTAACCGGAGGAGTGCCGCCTCTGATAGGGTGGCTGGCCGGGGGAGGACATTGGGCAGATCCGGGAATAGTGGTCATTGTGCTCTTCTTTATTGTGGGACAGATACCTCATTTCTGGCTCCTGCTTCTGAGGTACGGAAGGGAATATGAAATGGCAGGTTTGCCCAGCCTGACCACCCTGTTCTCCCCCGTCCAGATAAACCGGATCAGCTATACTTGGATAGTGGCAACGGCAGCTGTATCTGCCCTTCTTCCCGCTCAGGGACTGATTTCCCATCCCGCCCTTCTGCTGGTTTATATTGCAGCAACAGCAATGCTGTTGATGTTTTCGGCATACCATAATCTGAGCCGGAATCCTGAAAGCCAGCACATGAGTCCTTTCTTTGCACTCAATATATTTTACCTGCTGATCATGATACTTTTAATAACAGATGCAGCATTCACCACCCAAAAACATGCAGTTACCGCGGCTGCAGGCTGTTTTTTTTATTACCCTTATGGGAAAAACACCCGCAGATTCCCGGGCGAAACGAACAAATTCAATAATTCATATGTTTACAGGTAAAGCAAAAATTTGAAGTATTCTAAACCAACGTAAGAAATGAACAGAATAATTTTTATACTGACGATCACCCTGGTATTTACTGCCTGCACAGGCAGAACCGGATCAGACAACGGGGTTACCGGTAATGCAGAACCCTCCATACAGATAGATCCGGGAAATATTGTAACCATCAATTTTGAGGTTGAAGGAATGACCTGCACTGGTTGTGAAGGCGCTGTTGTGAGATCACTAAAAAGCCTTGAGGGTGTTGCAGAGGTGGAAGCATCGCACCAGACAGCAAAGGCTGTGGTAAAATATGACAAAACCCTTGTTACTGAAAAGAAAATGGAAGAAGCCATATTTTCAAGTGGTTATGCTGTATCAGGCTATTCACACAAAGAATAGCAGGCTCCCAAACCGGCTCCTGATCCGGGATCTTTGCGGCTGAGCCCGATAATATGGACAGGTCAGCTGAATATGTTAAATCTCTTTTCAAAGGTGGTGATCGAGGCTCTCCTTCATAAAGGGGTGGTTCTCCGTCAGCAGGGGTGCTCTTGAAAGGCTGTTCATAAAAATCAGGATAAAAAGACCTGCAAATCCTGCAAAACTGCCCAATTCAATAAAACCTATTCTGAGTTCTCCTATACTGCCCGGAATGATCTGAATGTAAAGACTGATGTAGAACCCGGCAAGAACAACAATACTCACCGGAATCAGCACGATTTTCCTGCGTCCGGCATCATCTGACATAAGCGCCAGAAAGGGGATAGTCCAGTTAATTATCAGCTCGGCATAAAACAAAAAGGTCCACGGCTGATTAACCCTGTAAACGTAATAGAATGTGGTTTCAGGTATATTGGCATACCAGATTATGAAATACTGCATGAACCATAAATAACCAAATACTATACTTAACCTGAATAGATAACGGGAAAAATCGTTCAGATGATATTTATTCAGGGCTTTAAGATAGCCTGCACTGTTAAGGGAAAGCACCAGCAGGATTATAGCTGCAACAGAATAATAAAGAGAGGAAATAATGGCCCTGATCCCGAAAATGGTACTGAACCAGTGCGAATCTATTGACATTATCCAATCAAAAGATGCCACTGAAAAAGTAAGGGCAAATACAAAAATAAAAACCATGGAGTAGTGCCTGCTCTTTTTGAACCATGCAGCTCCATCAACGATCTCCTGGTTCAGGGAATGGCGTCGTATCATAAAAATCAGCAGTATCCAGAGGCTGAAAAGCAAAACCATGCGTACAAAGAAAAATGGAATGTTCAGGTATGGTGATTTATGCGCAATCAGGGCATCCCTCTCGGCTATTCCCGGTTCAGCCCATTCATAAATCACGCTCATGCCTGGAAAAAGTATGATCATGAAAATAAATGCTGCTGGTACAAAAGATGCCATTGCCTCGGGAATTCTATTGAACATGGCCGACCATCGGGAATCTGTAACATACTGGAGGGCAAGGAAAAAAACTGCTCCAAGCGCAAGGGACAGGTAATAAAAATTATTGATCAACAGGCTGGTCCACATCCTTGGCTGATCAGTAACAAAACCAGTGATCACTGCAAGCACTCCCAGACCTGTTAAAAGCAGGGCCAGCAATTTGATTCTCCCGGGAATATTGAAGGTTTCTTTCATGTTATATCAAATTTTTCAGGCTTTATTGATCAATCGGCTACAAAAGGCATCCCCTCTTCCGGATAATGCAATTCAAACCTCTCACCCTGAAGCTCCTCTCTGATGTAAAGTATGATCTTCCATCTGTCTTCAGGCAGGATCAGGGATGCATGTTCTGCCATAACCCCGTAACCAAGTGAAATTGTATGATAGATGCTGCCGTCCGGCTGTGCTTTGATTTTCTCATCAACCACTGAAGACGGAGGAACAAGATACCTGCCTGAAGTAAAAAGGTAACCCAGTCCATCTCCACTTTCTCCATGACAATTCATGCAGAAAACGTTGTATGCCACTTTGCCCCTTTCAATATTTCCAACTGAGTATTCAAATGGATTAACAAGCTCAAGACCAGCACGCACCTGATCCTCGAGTGTCCTTTCATACTGAAACGGGATCATATTCCTCGGTATAGTGCCTTTAACCGGTGACAACATTGTCATATTATTTTCCAGTACCGGGTTATCAGACCATGTGCGGTATGCAGGCGAATAAGCCATGTCCGGGAAATAGTCCCATCCCGGATCATTGGCCCCCCTGTCGCATGACATGATAATGATTGACAGAATAAAAAATAGTGCCACGACACTACCCGCAGTTCTCCGCTTAACTGATTTTATACTATCTTCTTCTTTCATATAATTTAAAATTATCCATTACTGTTCCGTTTCAATAATCTCAAGTGCACCGCTCTTTGTAAGTATTTCTTTTGCCATTGACCTCATCTCACCTGAGAGCCCTTCATCCACTCCTACAGTAAGGATAAACCTGTCATCAGACGAATCCGGCACGGGTATTTCAGGTTCCTTCCCCGGGAACAGGCCGGTTCTGAAGTGGAAGACAAGAACCGTGCTGATAAAAGTGATCAATATTGTTAGCAGGAATATGATCACAACAAAGGAGGGGAACGCAAAATAGGGCTTCCCCCCGTAGTTGATCGGGTAATCAATTACGGCAGTATAATAGAGGAAGGCAAACACAAGGATAATTGAACCGGCACCTGCCATAACGGAAAAATATGGCAGTCTGCTTTTCCTTCCGAGCATCTTGAGTACATCATGGACAGGGAAGGGGGTAAAGGCATCCCTTACCGGGATACTGCTTTCCTTCAGACTCCCAATTGCTTTGACCAGATCGAGATCATTTTCAAAAACAGCTATTATATCCTTATCTTTCATTTTGTGTCAGGTTTTATTTCATCCTTTTTTTCTCCAGCTAGCCCCTTAACCTCTGATATGGCTATCATGGGAATATAACGGATAAACATCAGCATTCCGCTGGCAAAAATCCCGAAGGTCCCGACATAAATCCCTATATCAACAATTGTGGGCGAATAACTGACCCAGCTTGAGGGAAGATAATCCTGGGCTAGTGAAGATATCATAATGACGAACCTTTCATACCACATACCAATGTTAATGATAATGGAGATCACCAGCATCCAGTTCAGGCTGGCCCTTATTTTTTTGAACCAGAGAAGCTGGGGAATTATGGCATTGCATACCACCATGATCCAGAAAGAGACTGAATACCTGCCCGTTGCCCTGGACCTGAAGAAAGTGAAAAATTCATATTCACTGCCTGAATACCATGCTATAAATAGTTCGGTGGCATATGCAAGCCCAATGACCATACTGCCGAAAATCAGCACCCTGCAGATTGAATCAAGATGTGACCGTGTAATGAAATCAGTCAGTGCAAAAGTCTTGCGGATAAGGATCATGATGGTAAGGACCATTGCAAACCCTGAAAAAATGGCACCTACAAAAAAGTATGGAGGAAGGATAGTGGTATGCCATCCCGGGATTACTGACACCGCAAAGTCGATTGCTACAATTGTATGAACCGAAACAACAAGAGGCGCCGCAAGTCCCCCCAGCAATTTGGAAAGTGCCTCATACCGCACCCAGTTCTGTACCGAACCTACCCAACCCATGCTGAAAAAACCGTATATGCCCTTTTTTATCTTTGATTTGGCCCTGTCCCTCATTGTGGCCAGATCAGGCACCATACCGAAATACCAAAGTGTGACTGACAGGAGGAGGTAGGTAGTAATGGCCAGCACATCCCAGAAAAGAGGGGAGTTATAGTTCACCCATAGCGGTCCCCTTGTATTGGGATAGGGCATAATATAGAAAATAAGCCATATCCGTCCAAGGTGGAGTGCAGGAAAAAGTGCCGCACACATTACGGCAAAAACTGTCATCGCCTCGGCAGCCCTGTTTATTGAGGCGGCCCATTTTGCACGGAAGACGATCAGGAATATGGTAAAAGCGGTCCCGGCATGACCAATCCCGATCCACCACACGAAATTGATAATATCCCATCCCCATCCTACGGAGTTATTGAGCCCCCAGGTCCCCAGACCTTCAACAACCGTAATATACATTGCCCATAAACCGAAAAGCAATGCCATTGTTGATACTGTCATCGCTGCATACCACCATTTTGCAGGTGTTCTTTCAGACGGGCCGGCTATATCATCTGTCACCTGCCGGTAACTCTTATTACCCTTTATAAGGGCGGGGCGGACTGCAGTATTGTCCATATCCATCAGCTTTGTCTGTTCTTTACTTTTGTCAGGTAGCCTACAGAGGGCAGTGTATGCAGCTCCTCCAGCAGGTGATAGTTGCGCTTGTCTTTGAAAATTCCGGCTATACGGCTGTTCTCATCTGCAATGTTGCCAAATACAATGGCTTTTGAGGGACACGTCTGTGCACAGGCAGGGAGAATCTCCTCATCCCTGAGAACACGTCTTTCTGCCTTGGCCTTTATTTTGGCCTCCTGTATCCGCTGAATGCAAAAGGAGCACTTCTCGACTATTCCCCGTTCCCTTACCGTTACATCAGGATTAAGGACCAGGCGTCCGGTTTCATCATTCATATAATAGTTGTAATCATCACTTCGGGTATAGTTGAACCAGTTGAATCTCCGAACCTTGTAGGGACAATTGTTAATACAATACTTGGTCCCGATACAACGCACATATGCCATCTGGTTAACTCCTTCATCACTGTGGTTGGTGGCTGCAACCGGGCAGACATTCTCACACGGAGCATTGTCACAATGCTGGCACATAACTGGCATAAAATGTACAGAAGGATTCAGGGTGTCGCCGGAATAATAGCGATCTATACGCATCCAATGCATTATCCTCCTTCTGAATACCTCATCCTTACCGATTACCGGTATATTATTCTCTGCCTGACAGGCAATAACACATGAACTGCAACCTGTACAAGCATTGAGGTCTATTGCCATCGCCCAGTGCAGTCCATCGAATTTCACCTCATCATAAAGGGTGTACATATGATCAAGGATTTCCCGGCGCATCTCATTACCAGCATAAGGGTTATTGCGGTATTCACCCAGGGTGGTTTCGCGAACTATCGCCCGGCCTTCCATTGAATGGTGAGTCTGGCTTAGTGCCATCTTATGTTTTTCTCCTGTTTTTTCAATGGAACTGACATTTACCCTGTAATCAATAAAGCTATTCACCACTTCGGCCAATGGCATTACATTGACCCCTACTCCTTCAGCCACCTTGCCGGCAACACTCCTGCCATAACCCATTGCAGCTGACACAGTGCCGGGAGTCTGTCCGGGTTGCACCAGCACAGGGATTATGATATCCCCGTCTACCCTGACAATATCACCAGTGGAAAGTGAGAGGGCCCCGGCATCTGCCGGTGAAACAGCCAGGTAATTGTCCCAGCTGATCTTTGACACCGGATCGGGAAGTTCCTGCAGCCAGGGGTTATTTGCATGTTTTCCACTACCGATGGCAATACTCTGGATGATCTCCATTTCAAAAAGACCTTCCCCTGCATTAACGCCCGTCTCCGGCGAGATCCCTTCAATGCATCCCTCATTGAATGTAGGCTGAGGTCCCGTCGGAACAGTTGTAGTGAACACTCCTTTTTGCAGGCAGTCATTCCACTGGTCATCAAACTCTTTCCCGGCTTCCGGCAGACCGAAAACAGAATACTGCCAGAAATTTCTGAGGTAGGTGTAATAATCATCCTTTTCACCCGACCATTTAAGCAGGCTGCCCTGCATCTGCCGGGTATTGCCAAGGGGGCGGATCGCAGGCTGCTGAAGACTGTACTGCCCTGTTACCGGCAAAGCATCACCCCAGGACTCAAGATAATGGTTGTCGGGGCAGATATAATCGCACAAATCTGATGTTTCATCTTTAACCTGGGCCAGCGATATTTTAAGGCCAACCCGTTCCATTCCACTTCCGAACCCTTCCCCGTCAGGGTAGTCAAAAACCGGATTAGCATTATGGATTAACATTGCAGATACTTCCCCGTTGTTCATCTCTGCTATAAGCCTGTCCATTGCGGCATCATCTCCGTGCCGGAGCCTTACGGGTGTTGAAAAGTCAATCACCGGACCGTAATTGCCAAGCAAATGATTTATGCCGTTAACAAGAATCTGGGCATCAATATCATTATAACCGCATACCAGCAGTGACCGCCCCCTGCTCTCTTCCAGTCCGGTGGCTATCCTGTCAAGTTTCGCATCAAGACCTGTTACTGACACCGGTGTGCCACCACTGAGCCTTTCATATAAATAACGAAGAATAGACTTTACCTGTAAAGGTTTTATGGGTATCCTCTCATCTGCTGCTGCCCCGGTAATTGTCATAGTGCTTTCAAGCTGGATGTGCCTCGACATCCCTGATTCATCCTCAGATACCCGTCTTCCCTGAACATACTGTCCTGAAAAAGTTACAGGCATCAGCCATGTTCCCAGAAAATCTGCTCCAAAACCCACAACCAGATCCGCTTTCCCGAAATGCATGTAAGGGATCACCCTCCTGTTGAAACATCTGCTGTTGGCTTCAAGCATTGCCGAGAAAGATAGTGGGTCATACTGTATCCATTCCGACCGGGGTTGTCTACTTAAAAAATCCCTTATGATTGATTCTGTTGATGGACTAATAACAGTGCCGGTAAGGATAACCGTTTTACCTCCTGAAGAGGCCGCCGATTCGAGTCCCTCCTTCACCTTCCGGTCGGCATGTTCCCAGTCCACTACTGCTCCGTTTTCAGAAGGCTGTCTGAAACGTGCAGTGTCATATAACCCCAGCACCGAGGCCTGAACACGTGCTGATGCGGTTCCTTTTGACAGATCGGACAAATCGTTGCCTTCTATCTTAATGGGACGGCCGTCACGAACCTTTACAAGGATGCTTGCATAATCATCACCGTCAAAAAATGTGCTGGCATAGTAATTTGCTGTTCCGGGAGTGACCTCCTCGGGTTTGAAAAGATATGGAATGGCCTTCTGAACAGGACGCTCACAACTAGCTATAAGAGCAGAAGAGGCAATACTGAATCCGCAGAGCTTCAAAAAATCCCGCCGTGAAGATGAAGTGTTCAGTGACTTCCCGTCAACCAGGTCAGCTATCTCGTTTTTATTCACGTAAATATGATCTTCAAGGTAGTCCTGCCGGCCAATTCCTTTCTGTTCCTCCAGGCTCTTCCAGTATTGTTTCTTCATCTGCGAATATTTATTTTTGATAATCCCGGGTATTTTTCCATAATTAATAGTGGCATTTCATGCAATCGGTACCCCCGGTCTCACGTGCAGTGGCATAATCAAGCCGTCCTGCACTTATATCATCCTTTAATTGCATATAAACGGAGTAAAATTCATTGTTCAGTATATCAACTTCGGTGCTGCGATGGCAATCCAGGCACCATCCCATGGAGAGATCACTGACCTGCATGATCCTGTCCATCTCCTCCACTTCACCATGGCACTCCGAACAGTCAAGTCCGGCTGCACCGACATGCTGGGCATGGCTAAAAAAAGCATGATCAGGAAGGTTATGCACCTTAATCCACCTTATTGGTATTTCATTCTCAAATGCCTCAATAAGCTTGTTTATCTCAAAACGGCCGGAGTGAGAACCCTCCCTTACAATTACGTGGCAGTTCATGCACTGCGACACAGACGGAATGCCTGCCTCATGTGAATATTCGGCTATCGAATGGCAGTAAAGGCAGTCTGTTTTGTTATCATGGGCATGGACCCTGTGAGAAAATTTGATCGGCTGATCAGGCTCATAATACTGTGAACGGCCCAGGGCAATAGCCTCATGGGCAATGGTTTTGAGCATAAATAGTCCGGCCCCGAGAATAACGGCAAGATGGAGTAGTTTGAACGGGATCTTTTTAAAAATGACAAGGTCGGCGACAGCGGCTATGAAAACAACAAGGAGCAGAAGAAAAAAGATCAGGTTGTTGATTACCGGCCTTTGATCCATGCCGCGCTCCGCAAAGTCATCCATCCATGATTTTACCAGGAACATATCCTCAGGGGATATTTCGTAGGTATGGTGAATCTCCATCATTTTTGATGATACAGGTTCCATAACGACAGCATAGAGATCCTCTGCTGTCCTTTCCCTGTAAAAACGGGAAATCTCATGTGCCGATGGATTCCAGTTAAAGGTATCAATGGGATTTACGTTATGGCAGGAGGCACATGATGCAGCATCCGGCCCCAAGGGAACCAGTCCCCGAAACAACCGCTCACCCCTTTTTATGTCATCTGCTGTAACAGGCCCGAAACCCTGCTCCATCTCATCTGAATCAGTATCGACAACCTCACTACCTTCAAATGCGGAAACATGCAGGCATAAAAAAAGAGATATGCAAAACAGAAAAACAAGCCTGCATGCCCCTTTGAAAAAATCCGGCTGATTTGGCATCACGTAATCATAAGTATTATACTAACAAGAAAAAATTTCCGGATAAATATAGGAAATTTAAAAGGTATGAGTCTACAATTGCAATAACTTTCTGACTAATTTAGAATAAGAATTAATATACATGTATGCATATACACCTATTCTCCCATACGAAAAACCTGCTGAATCAATAAAAAACATTCCGGAAATTACTACCGTTCATATAGAATATGTACAAACCCTGTCTTGTTATAAAGAGGTTCCGGTGAGGTAATAACATAGAAATATACACCGGGGCTCACCCTTCTGCCGGCTGCAGTTCTGCCGTCCCAGTTGATTACAGGCGCGGTATGCTTATATACGACTGTTCCCCCGCGATCAATTATGGTAACTGTAAGAGGAGTTACACCGTCTGATCTTACCAGAAAACTGTCATTGATCCCGTCACCATCAGGGGTGAACACATTGGGCACCTCAAAGGTATTATCTAATGTAACCGGTATCGGCCCGGAAACTGAAACCTCGCCGGGATCAGTCAGGCTTGTGACTGTAAGCACAGCATTATAGGTTCCGGATAAGGCATAGTTATGCACAGTAACCGGGCCAGTGCCGGTATTGCCGTCGCCTAAGTCCCATTCAAAATTGTAAAGGAGAGTATCGTCAGCGGTGAAAAAAACTGCGGGACCGGATCCGGAACGGTAAAAACTTTTGAATATTACCTGGTATGAAGAGAGGTCCTCAACCTCATATTCAAAAGAAACTTCATCAATCTGGGCATTAATTACAGCAACTGGTACCAGGGAGCAGAGAAGAATGAGAGTCCTTAAATAATTATACATTTTTAAGCAGGTTTGCCGGGTTTTCTTTTATAATTAAACGCCACAAATTATTTTATAGTTAAACGCCACAAATTATTTTATAGTTAAACGCCGCAAATTATTTCATAGTTAAACGCCGCAAATTATTTCATAGTTAAACGCCGCAAATTATTTCATAGTTAAACGCCGCAATATCTTTTTTAATTGAATACCGCAATTTATCAAATTTTTTCCGTCAATCGTTTAACAAGCTTGAAATTATTGAAAAACTCCTTTGCTATTACCCTTATTACAGTATAGGTGGGAATAGCCAGAAACATCCCCAGGATTCCCGCAGTGCTGCCCCCTATCATGAGAACAAGGAATATTTCCATCGGGTGTGCGTGAACACTGCTGGCATATATCAATGGCTGGAACAGCATGTTGTCTATCAGCTGAACACAAACAAAGACAATAAGCATATATCCGAGCAGAGGCAACAGATCAGTATAGAAAGACAGTTCTATATGTGTTACTATGCCGATAAAAATACCAAGTGTTGCACCAATTACCGGGCCGATATAGGGAATCACATTGAAAACACCCACAAGCAATCCTATAACAAGGGCATTGTTAAACCTGATACCGACAATAAGCATTCCTGTTGTAATAAGGATTATAATACAGGTTATCTGCAGCAGGATCCCGATAAAATACCTCATCAGCAAATACTTAATAGACGATATCACATGTCTTACCGCCTGTTCATGCTGAGTGGGTACAAAAATGAGCAACCCTTCCAGAAATAACCTGTCATCCTTCAGAAAAAAGAATGTCATGAATGTGATAGCGAACGCAGCAATAAAAATATTTCCCAGCAGCTTGGCCAGGGAGCTGAATATCCCGGTAAAAAAATCAATGTTGAGAACTGAATTGAGCTTTTCAGAAAAAAACTCCGGTATACTTATATCTCTAAAAGCATCAAGCTCAAGCCTGAGCATGAAAGCCTCAATTTGCTGGATGGGCTCATCCAGGTTTCGTATTACCGCTTCGGTATTTACGTCTGCAAGCTCACTTGCCTGAAAGGCTATAATCGGTAAAAAAACCCTGAAAAACAGCAGTAGCGCTCCCCATAACATCAGCAGTCCCAGTAGTGCGCTCAATGCTCTGGGAACCTTCAAATTATTATATTTCACCTTATCCAGAAGCTCAACAACCGGCCTGCCTACAAGGGAGAGTACAAAGCTTACCAGTATATAAAAGATTATTGACCTCAGATACCAGAGTATAAACAGTGTAAAAGCCGCCCCCAGGGCAATTGCAATATACTTTCCTGTCTGGCTTTTTATTTCAAATTTAGGTTCCAATCCTGATAATTTATCCGGCCTTTCAGCCGACCGGGAGGTATTAAACGACCTTACCGGAGTCTGTAAACCAAAACAAAAATAAGTATTTTGCTAACAATACCTTATAATGTATATTAAATTCACAGTCTGCCTGACCTGCATTATTTTAATCGCTTTGATTAACTTCGTGGCCTGAATCAGGTTATACTATATGATACAATCACATGCAGGCGAGCTGTCTGCGCTGCTGGCAGCTATATTCTGGACATTTACCGCTCTGGCATTTGAATCGGCGGGTAAGAAAATAGGGTCAATTACCGTGAACCTTGTCAGGCTTTTCATGGCATTTATATTTCTGGGGATCTTTACATGGATCAGCAGAGGACAGTTTTTCCCGACAGGTGCAAGCGCCCATAACTGGATATGGCTATCGGTTAGCGGACTGGTTGGGTTTGTGCTTGGCGACCTGTTTCTTTTCAGGGCATATGTGGTGGTTGGAGCCCGTATCTCCATGCTCATCATGTCGCTTGCACCACCAATTGCCGCAGTGGTTGGTTGGATGATAATGGGGGAAACCATGTCATCCAGAAGCCTGGCAGGCATGATCGTTACCTTCGCGGGAATTGCAATGGTCATACTGACCAGGCAGAAAGATGATCTTCCCCCCATACCGGGATATCCCAAAGAGAAACCCAAAAAGAACAGCCTGAAGTTTACTTATCCGGTCATGGGCCTTCTGCTGGCTTTTGGCGGAGCGGCGGGACAGGCGACCGGACTGGTTTTGAGCAAATACGGCATGGAAGGATATGATGCCTTTGCAGCTACCCAGATCAGGGTTATTACCGGTTTTTTTGGATTTATGGTTATATACACACTGCTGCGCCGCTGGTACAGGCTGATACCGGCGCTTAAAAACGTCCCGGCAATGAAAAGCCTCACAATAGGTGCATTTTTTGGTCCCTTTCTGGGTGTTTCATTTTCTCTGCTGGCTGTGAAATACACCTCGTCAGGCATTGCAGCCACCATCATGAGCATCGTTCCTGTACTGATAATCCCCTTTTCGGTAATGATGTTCAAAGAAAGAATAACCCCCAGGGAAGTTGTGGGGGCCTTTGTTGCCATAGGCGGGGTGGCACTGTTTTTTTTATGAACAGTCTCTTATCTGATCTTTTCATATAGGCTAAATTCCATTATGCGTTCTATTCATAAAATATTTGAATCCCTGTAGATAGGTTTCTACAATTTATGGGGATTTATATCACAGTCTAAGACCCTCACTTCCTCTTAGTTAAACCCTTAAAATGCAGTACAACAGCAGATAATGACAAAACACCTGTGAAAATTAATTTGATGGAATTCTGTTTGTTCTAATAAAAACAGTAATTCAAAAAACAAAAAAGCCATGAAACCAAAAGTTTTGAACTTATTTGTTACAGTCTTTACGGGAATGATTTTGTTTATTTTAGGACCTGTAGCCAATACACAGGATAACCAGACCTCCCAGTATCTGATCATTGAAGAAATGCAGGAAGAGTACATGAAACTTATCAGGGAAGTACCCCGAATTGCTGCTGATTATCCTGAATTTCAATATCAGGTTATTCATGATGAAGATGGAAAAGTGGAAGATGTAATAGTTAAGGGAGTTGATGATAAAATGGACAAAAAAAGGCTTGAGGTTCTGATTTTCGATGTAGCTAAAGTCAAAGAGAGGATGACGGACCTTCAGGTTCGGGCAGGGATTTATTATGCACCAGCGCAGATGGCTGAACCAAAGATCGGATGGGACAATTTTTACAAAGATCTTTATGCAAACATGGAATATCCTGAAGATGCAGAAGAATGGGGTGTATCAGGAAATGTATTTGTTGAGTTTGTAGTTGACACTGAAGGAGAAATAAGCAATATCATTGCTTCTGCAGACAACATGCAACATGTGGTAATTGAAAGACACGTTGAAGATTTGGAAAATGCAGCCAGAGAAGCGGTTCTGGCTACCTCGGGGGACTGGGAACCTGGCAGGTTACGCGATGGTACACCAGTACCCTCTCTGGTTACAGTCCCGGTACAGTTCAGGTTAGAACTACACCCGGGAGTACCAACATGGATCTTCTAAATGTCATTTTCATAAAATATCTTTTCCAATCCTTAATGTCAATTTGAGCTTCCAAGCATAAGTGTTCCGAATTTACGTCCAAACTCCCTTAGCTCCTGCACTTTTTCGGCATGGGGATAGAATTTGGAGGAAAAGCCCCCTTCCATCACTTTCAGCTTGAGATTTTTCAGGTTACCTTCAATAATATCCACAGCCTCACCGCTCCATCCGTAGGAACCGAAAGAGGCTGCTGGTTTGCCTTTGTCCCTTATCGGATTAATAAGCGAAAAAAGCCTGTAAACAGGGAGCAGTGTATTCTGATTAATAGTTGGCGACCCGATAAGAAGGGCATTGCAGCGGGTCAGCAATGAATCTATCTCACCAAGTGGCATCGTTTCAATATCGGCCGTTTCAACCATAATTTCCGGTACAGCTTCCCTTATCCCTTCAGCAATATATCCGGCCATCTGTTTTGTATAGCCATAAGCCGAAACATACGTTACAAGGACATGCTCACCTTCATGATCCGAATTGGCAAGATACTCTCTGGCATATTTCTCCGAAAGATCAACATACTTTTTCCAGTCAGACCTCAAAATCGGACCGTGACCGGTCGCAATTACAGAGATTTCAAGAGGCCTTATCTTCTCAATTGCCTTTAGCATAAATTTACTGTAGGGCTTGAGTATAACATCATAATAATACTTAAAAGAATCATCATAATTGTCAACAAGGTCATCAAACATTTCTTCAGTGCAGAAATGTGCCCCGAAAGAGTCACATGTAAACAGCACCCGGTCCTCTTCAAGCCAGGTATAAATTGAGTCCGGCCAGTGCAGGTTTGGAGCAGAGATGAATTTGAGGGTTTTATTGCCAAGGTCAAGTATGTCTCCATCCTTTACCTTTTTGCTTTTAAAAGGTATCGAAACAATGTCTTCAAGGTAACGTATGGCATTCCCGCTACCCACCACTATGGCGTCAGGCGCAAGGTTGAGAAGGTTTTCAAGGTTTCCTGAATGATCCGGCTCAGTGTGATCAAGTATGATATACTCTATTTCAGTTGGATCGGTAACTGTCTTTATTTTTTCAAGCCAGTTGTCCCAGAACTTTGCCTTGGTAGTTTCAACCACAGCTTTTTTTTCTGCATTTATAAAATATGAGTTGTAAGTTGTCCCGTATTTGGTCTCCATTACAATGTCGAATGTTACAATATCCTGGTCCAGTATCCCGATCCACTTGACATCAGGGGTTACATCCAGTATCTTGTTATCTGTCATAGTTTTAAATATTCTTTGATATTCTTGACCGCTTTAGCCCGGTAAGCATTTACACCTGAGATTAAAAAATGCACAAATCCCTTCGGAAGGACAAATATATATGAAATTTTTCATTGAGTCATAAGAGTCACATCCGGTATATATAGCAGCAATACGAATATCAGATCACAGGTGAGTTCTGCCAAAGGTCAAATCCTTATCAATTATATTTAACTAAACCTTAGGTCCAGACAACAGAAAGATTTGAAACTCAGCAACCAGAGAAAAAAATTAGCCCCCATAAGGGAGCTATTGTATATTGTCTCAAATACTGCCTACTTAATTTCTTTCAGCAACTCTTTCATCTTCTGACTTCTCTGAACTACAGTTTCCTGAAACGGCAGTCTGCTGCGATGTGATAGCAGTTCCACATGGTGAGCTGCAACCGGCTGGTTTCTCGGCACCCGCAGTCTTCTCAGTCTTATCCGACGAACCGCAAGGTGAAGCTTTTTCAGTGCCTGAGGCCGTAACTGCCTTTGCAGCTGAACCGCAAGGTGAAGATTTTTCAGTACCTGAAGTCAGAACCACGTTTGTGGCAGCGTCGCAACAGGAAGCTTTTTGAACGACATCTCTGGTACATTCTGTTTTATTATCAGCAGTTCTGGAGTCTTCATTGTACATTTTATTCAATGAAAAAGCTGAGACCCCTAAGAATGCTACAATAGTTAAAAGAGCAAGATGTTTTTTCATAGTTGAATGATTTTAATTATTTTTATTTGGATCAAATATAATTAAAAAATTTCAACAAAATTGTTAATAGATAAAAAAAAATAAAAAATTTAACGGAAAAATGCTATAACAGATGTTTTTCCATTAACCTTTTGTCCGAGCTTCACATTGAGTTTCACACCCGGAGGTAAAAACAGATCCACCCTTGATCCGAATTTGATAAATCCAAGTTCCTGGCCCTGTTGAACCTTTTCTCCTGATTGTGCGTAACATACAATTCGGCGGGCAAGTACACCTGCAATCTGTCTTACAAGCACAGCATTTTTCCCGTTCTCAATAACAACTGAATTTCGCTCATTGCTTTCAGATGCCTTTGGATGCCACGCAACAAAATAATTGCCGGGATGATATTTGTAGTAACTGACCGTACCGGCAATAGGAAAAAGATTTACATGAACATTCAGCGGCGACATAAAAATTGAAACCTGCAAACGTGTATCACCGAAATATTCATTTTCATCTGTCTCTTCAATTGACACGATTTTGCCATCAGCCGGAGAGATAATAAGGTTTTCATCTTCAACAAAAGACCTTGAGGGTAGCCTGAAGAACCATAAAACCAACAAATAGCCGATAACCGAAAAGGTGAGGAAGGAAAAAACAAAGCCCTGCATGGATGACATGAACGTAAATATTATGATGTTTGCAACTACCAGTATTACCAGTAAACCTGTAAGTATTGTACGACCTTCCTTATGTATTTTCATTGTTCAATTTAATCAAATAAAATTCAAAAAAACCCAAACAGCAGGGATAACAAAAAACCATGCATCGATTCGGTCTAGCACACCTCCGTGACCAGGAAGAATACTACCTGAATCCTTTATGTCCAGTTCGCGCTTAAACTGTGACTCAACCAGGTCGCCAAACACCCCGAAAACAGATACAATAAGAGCAATGCCCAGCCACTCTTTTATGCCGGCTACAGGGAACAAACCCTGTATTAAAAAAGCAGCCGGCAGCACTACCAGTGCACCCCCCACTGTTCCTTCCCAGGATTTATTCGGAGAGACTCTCTTGAAAAGCCGGGTCCGGCCAAAGGGGGTACCAATAAGATAAGCAACCGTATCATTGATCATTACAAGAATGAAAACTCCTGCCACTATTCCGGGATTATAAAGGTAGTCAGCAACCTCACCCGGAAAAAATACCAGTAGATTAAGAAGGCTTAAAGGAAACGCAATATAGATTATTCCATAAAAGGTCCAGGCCAGGTTATCAAAAGATTTACCCTTTTTCCTGTATAATTCAATAATCATCATAGCAACCGGAAATATAACCATCACGGATATCCATCTTAGGGGAAAATATCCATTTGAAAAGCCAAATAGCAGAACGAACAGTGAAACTGATGTAAATACAGCAAAATACTTCTGCACATGCACGCCCATATTTCCGGTGAGCTTATAGAACTCAAGCAGAGAAATTATAAGTAAAGCAACATAAAACACCAAAAAAGAATATTTGCCGGCAAATAGCGACCCATATACCAAAATACCAAATAGCCCACCGGTAAAAGTACGCTGTAAAAAATTACTCAAATTCCAGATTCTTTAATAGCTGTAATGCAAAAGCTTTGTTCTCAGCCTTAACAAATAGCTCAATATTCCCAATAAGATGTGAAGAATCTTTCTGATTCATAATAACAGCTTCAATTCCATTTTGCTGAATTATCTGTTTTGCCATTTCAGCCCGGTGAAGCTCACCTGTTCTGTAAACAACTATCCAGTCATTTTGCATAGAGACCTATTTATTACGCCCTTTCCTGCCCGGGCACCTTATCATTATTACCTCCTTCGCCAACTACTTTCTTCTCGTCGGCTTTTGCAGATTGTTCCTTTTTGCCTGGATTCTTGTTATCCTGATCTTCTGTAAGAGAGGTTCCTTCCTTTTCCACCTGATCTTTATCCGGGTCGACAGTATCTTTATCTTTTTGACCTGGATCCTCAGCCTTACTATCTCCAGTTCCGGTACCCTTTTTAATTTCAGAATTACCATCATTATTCAGCATTGCTGCGGATTGTTTTATAAGAGGCTCTGTCTCTGGCTTTTTAAATTTTCTTTTACCAAATATCTTTTCAAGGTCCTCACTGAAGATAACCTCCTTTTCAAGGAGAAGTCCGGCCAGCTGCTCGAGGCCCTTCTTATTTTCAGTCAAAATATCTTTTGCTCTTTTATAGGCGCCGTCAACAATATTTTTGACTTCTTTATCTATAAGTTCTGCGGTAGTATCACTGTATGGTTTTGAAAAATTATACTCATTCTGACCGGAAGAGTCATAAAAACTAATGTTACCAATTTTTCTGCTCATGCCGAAATAGCTAACCATTGCATATGCCTGCTTGGTAACCCTCTCAAGGTCATTAAGCGCACCTGTGGATACCTTGCTGAAATTAATTTCCTCTGATGCACGGCCACCCAGAGCCACGCACAATTCATCGTTAAGCTGCTCGGTGGTGGTTATCTGCCTCTCTTCTGGCAGATACCATGCTGCACCCAATGATCTTCCCCTTGGGATAATGGTAACCTTTACCAGCGGATTAGCATGCTCCAGAAGCCAGCTCAGAGTGGCATGACCCGCTTCATGAAAAGCGATTGTCCGCTTCTCCTCAAGCGATATAATTTTGTTCTTACGTTCCAGGCCCCCGATAATACGGTCAATTGCATCCAGAAAATCCTGCTTACCGACAGCTTGCTTATCTTTTCTGGCAGCGATCAATGCAGCTTCATTGCACACATTCGCAATATCAGCACCGGAAAAGCCCGGCGTCTGTTTTGCCATAAAATCAATATTGAGGTTCTTTTCAAGCTTAACGGGACGCAGGTGCACCTGAAATATCTCTGTTCGTTCGTTAAGATCAGGTAACTCTACATGAATCTGTCTGTCAAACCTTCCGGCCCTTAAAAGGGCACGGTCCAGCACATCTGCCCTGTTGGTGGCGGCCAGCAGAATAACGCCCATATTTGGCTCAAATCCATCCATTTCTGTAAGCAACTGATTCAGGGTGTTCTCCCTTTCATCGTTTGCCCCGAAACCCGGATTTTTACCCCTTGCACGACCTACAGCATCAATTTCATCAATAAAAACTATACATGGTGCCTTGTCTTTGGCCTGTTTGAAAAGATCCCTGACCCTTGAAGCCCCGACACCAACAAACATCTCTACAAAATCAGATCCGGAAATAGAGAAAAAAGGCACATTTGCCTCTCCGGCAACAGCCTTTGCAAGCAATGTCTTACCAGTTCCCGGAGGTCCGACAAGCAAAACACCTTTAGGTATCTTGCCCCCAAGCTGAGTATATTTCTGGGGCGTTTTAAGGAAATCTACTATCTCCTTTACCTCCATCTTTGCCTCCTCAAGTCCGGCAACATCCTTGAAGTCAATCTTTACATGTGACTCACGGTCAAACATCTTGGCTTTTGACTTCCCGACATTGAATATACCACCTGGTCCGCCTCCGCCTGCGGCCCCACTCATACGGCGGAAGATAAAAAGCCAGATTGCAACCAGAATGAATATAGGTAGCAACCAGCTGAGTACATCAGAAAAGTAATCGCGTTCGGTAACATAGTTGACACTTACAGTTTCTCCCGGCTCAAAATCCTCCTGGGCTTCACGCAGTCTTTGCTCAAAAAGCTCTACCGAACCAATTGTGAATTCATAATGCGGACCGGATCTGGAGGGTGAAGCAAAACCCCGCTCAAACAACTCCTCATACTTAGGGAGATGAAGCCTGTCCTGCTTTATGTATATCCTCGCAACCTCCCTGTTGACAACCTCAACCTTTTCAACATCACGTGCTTTGAGCATATCCCGCTCAAATTGCTGAAAGTTAATTTCTATGGGCTTACTTCCGGAGCCGAAAATCTGTATGACGATAAATGCAACAACAATGAGACCATATATCCAATAAATATTGAATTTAGGCTTCTTATTATCGTCATCGGGCTTTTTGCCCTGATCCTTGCGGGGATCTTTATTTTGATTCTGCTCAAACATATATTTGTCTGTAATTTTTTCTTAATCCATCCTGACCATATTCCCATCCGCCCAAAGCTCCTCCAGACGGTAAAAATCTCTGAATGCTTTCTGAAAAACATGAACCACGACACTACCGTAATCCATCAGCACCCATTGTGCATTTTCCTGACCCTCTCTGTGAAATGATGACCAACCGGTTTTTTCCTTCATCTGCCTGTCCACGGAATCAGAAATAGCACTCACATGAGTATTTGAATCTCCATGACAAATTACAAAATACCGGCATATACGGTTCTCAAGGTTTTCCAGATCAATATTTACGATTTCTTTACCCTTGACTTTTCTTATACCCTCAATAATATTGCTCAATAATGCGTCAGCGGTAAGTTCCTCATTCTTTTTTACCATTAATTATATTTTAACCACAAAGTTAATCAAATTTTGGCATATCCTGTCTTTATTGGTGCATGCCTGCAACGGCCAATAATTATATGATCAACCTTAAATTATTCGTTTCTAAAACGTACTTTTGAAAAGCATATTGCAAATAACTTAACCTATTATAAACAAATGGAAAGGGACATTGTTGGAAGAGATCTGCTTATATTTCCTTCACTCGACTCAACTAATAACTTCTGCAGGAAACTGCTTAACAGTAAGGTTGTTCACGAAGGCACAGTGATCTGGGCCCACCATCAGTCAAAAGGCAGGGGACTGGCGGGAAGTGCATGGGAAAGTGAAGGTGGGCAGAATCTTACTTTTTCTGTCATATTGCACCCGTTTTTCCTGACACCTTCCGACCAGTTTTACCTCTCAATGGTGTCCTCCTTAGGAATAACCGAATTTCTGAATGAGTTTACTGATAATGCCCGGATTAAATGGCCCAATGATATTTATTGTGATAAAAGAAAGATTGCAGGCATCCTCATTGAAAATTCAATCATCGAAAACACAATAACAGACAGCATAGTAGGCATAGGAATAAATATCAACCAGACCATTTTTGGCAGTCACATCCCAAACCCTGTATCCCTGAAGCTGGTTACAGGAGAGCATCATCCACTGAAGTCCAGGCTGGAGAGCCTCTGCGAAAAAATCGATCACTGGTACTTCCTGCTTAAGCAGGGCAAAAAAGCTGAGATCAAAAACCGGTATACAGAACAACTTTACCGATTTAATGAAAAGGCAACCTTCAGGCACAATAACAAAGTTTTAACCGGTACTTTGAGGGGTGTAGATGGGGTTGGCCGGATGATGCTGGAGCTTGAAGACGGCAATACCAATCATTTCAACCTTAAAGAGGTTGAGTTTATTCAGTAATCCATTGTCTGCCGTTAAGATAATCCACAAGTTCAGATGCAATCATCTCCAGACCCTCTTCCAAAGGTTTCTGGACCATCATCTTCATCATCATATTTAGTTCCGCCCTGAAGGTAAGTTTCATTAATGTGCTTTGATCATGCTGCTCATTAAGATCTATAATAAGATCAAACCGAAAAGGTCGGGAATCTTCCGACTCATAAATAATTGTATGGTCAGGATTGGCAGATGCAAGGCGCACCCCGATCTCACCGAGCCCGTCCAGACTGAAGCGGCAACTATTATTTATTACCACAAAATTTTTCACAGAACCCTCAGGTACCAGGCTTTCGAAATTCTTTATATCAGAAAGGAATACGAAAACAGGGCTTCTGGGAACAGATATGGTTTTTAACGAGCTTTCAAAAGTTGTCATGTAATATAAAACAGGTTTTTAAAATTAATAATCAGCTAATTACATATTTCAGATTATTCATATTCAGTGTTTCAATTCCCATGGATCCCCCTGGTTTATTCATCTCATTTTGTGTTACACGGTAACATGGGGATTCATTCAAACATTATTGGTTTATACTACCCCATTCATCAGGTTTTTTTCTCCACTCATTCATTGTTTCAAGATGGTCCTTATTAATAATTCCCATATCCTGAGCCACCATAATCATTGTATCGTAGTTTGTCAGAGAGTGCAGCCGGCAGGATTGTCGACTGAAATTTTCTGCGGCAATTTGGAAGCCGTAGGAGAATATTGCCAGCATCCCCATTACTTCACACCCTGCTGAACGAAGTGCCTCAACTGCGTTAAGGGAACTCTTACCGGTTGATACAAGATCTTCAATAACAACAACCCTGTCCTCTGCATTCACCAGGCCTTCAATCAGATTTTCAAGTCCATGGGTCTTGGGTGAGGGTCTTACGTAAGCAAATGGCAGTCCGAGCCTGTCCGCCACAAGGGCACCATGAGCAATAGCACCCGTAGCAACTCCGGCAATCACACCTGCAGTAGGATAAACTGACCTGACAAGTTCGCAGAAGGATTCGATAATGAAATTTCGTATTTCCGGAAAAGAGAGAATCAGCCTGTTATCACAATAAATGGGAGAATGCCAGCCTGAAGCCCATAAAAAAGGTTTTGCTGGTTCCAATTTAATTGCTTTAATTTGTAATAATTGTTTCGCAACAATCTGTTCTCTCATTTTCATCGTGCAAATGTATAAAGTTTTTTTCAACGAGCGAATTGTTTTTCTTACCGATGATTACCTCAGGAGTTTTGAGGAAAATCAGGGTCTTTTCTATAAATATCGTGACAAAGATGAGCTTAAGGAACTGCTGCTTGTATTTCTGGCACTTAAAAAAATATCACAGCTATTTATCTGTCATCCCGATACAGAACATCTGTTAAATGAATTCAGGTCATGTTTCAGGTATGTAGAAGCTGCGGGGGGACTGGTACGTAACAAGCGTAACGAGGTTCTCTTTATCAACCGCTTCGAAAGATGGGATCTCCCCAAGGGCAAAACAGACGGAGACGAGAAAGCCGAACAGACCGCACTGAGAGAAGTTGAAGAGGAATGTGGTATCGGTAATCTTAAAATATTGTCAGAACTACAACCCACCTATCACACCTATTTTGACAAAGCCATACCTCACCTGAAAAAAACCAGGTGGTTTAAAATGCAATATGACGGCAACCTGAAACCCAGACCTCAGACTGAAGAGTTCATAACAAAGATCATCTGGGCTAAGGATAAAGATATGAAAATCATTCAGAAAAACACCTATCCCTCAATTCTGGACCTTCTTAAAGAGACAAGAGTTATCTGCTGAGTTCCCTGCGGTTGCGAAGGGTGCGTAACAGGTATCTCTCAAAACCTTCTGCAGGCGATGGTGCCGGAGACATAAGCAGAGTTCCGTCCCGGTCAATCAGGTAATAACTCGGGTAAATCCTGATGTCATATTCTTTGAGGATCGATGGCTGATTACCATAAAAGAGAAATTCCCATTCATAATCATTCTTACTCAGGAATTCCAGCATTGACTCATAACTATCACCTATAAACACGGTGACTATCTTAAGGTTTTCGCCGTGCTTACTTTTAAGCCGGTCCAAAACCTCATATTCAGAAAGACAACTGTAACTTACCGCCGTACAAAAATTCAGATAGACATAATATCCCCTGAAATCAGACAATGATAACATCTTCCCATCCCTGTTCATAAGCTCAAAACCGGGTGGTTTAAAGCCGGTAAGAAGCCGGGTAACCTTACTCCTGATATGCCCGGCAATGGAGATATGCTCGCTGTAAGGAGTAACAGAGGCAAGTGAGTCAAGTACCGTAAGCAAGCCTGTTCTGGAGAAATCAGATCCATAGAAAGAGTCATGAAGCCCTTTTAAAATAACCAGTTCAAACAGACGCCCCTCACCCAGTAAAGGATCGGTGCCAAGTGTATTTTTCAGGTCGGTGAGACTGCGGTTATTATTAATGTCGTCGAATATTCTTTTCCCCCTGACCGTGCGTGAAAAAAACATAAAATACCGGTTGTAAACCTGATTAAAGAGCTCCATATATGCTACATTATTATAAAGCACCGGTTCAGATCTGAAATGGCTGTCCGATATGCTCCTTGCAGTTCGCATCTGCGACATGATCTTCAGAAACGCCATTTTGTAGTTCCGGTAAGCATTGAAGTATGGATGCACTGACTGAGAGAATCTTTGGTTAAAAGCACCCTGCAGAGAATCAAGCAATCCCTGATCGCGCTCAACTGTCAGCCTTACAAGAAACTCACCGAAAAGTGGCTCATACATGTCATCAAAAGTCCTGATCAACGCATTTAGTTCATTACTGTCATGATTGAGCACTGCAAGATGAGTGGGAATTCCTTCAAAATAGGGATTCAGTTTGTCGCTTACCGGCTTATCTGTCTTTTCCGGTAATCTAACCTCGTATTCCTTTCCAGGTTCAATATACATGTAAAGGTTATAAATTCCAGTATTGGAATAGATATACTCAGGCCCGCCTTCAATCAGGATATCAATGGAAAACTGTTCATTCTCCCCTATAATGACACTGAACAGTTCAACCTGGGTAAAACTGATCTGGTCGGTCCAGGAATAAAAAACAATCTCCTCTCCTGCATACCCCGGAGCATTGCCGCGAATAATTACATTACCCGTACCCTCCGTGCCAACTCCTTCTATTACAGGAGCAAAAAATAAGACTAAAAGGTAAAAGGTTAATCTCATTAGACGAAAGTTCAGGGTTTATATTCATTCAGCCTGACACCAGAGGGGACAAACCTTGATGCATCACCACCATACCTGAATATATCCCGCACTATGGAGGAGTTTATGGGAGTATGTTCTGGCCTTGTCAGCAGGAAAACTGACTCAATATCTTCTGACATTGCTTTGTTAACCTGTGCTATTGCTCTCTCAAACTCAAAATCGGCAGCCGTCCGCAATCCCCGCAGAATACAGGAAGCATTCCTCTTTTTGCAGAAATCCACAGTCAAACCACTGAACCAGGTGACCTCAATTGCCGGTTCATCACTGAATACATTTCCTATCCATTCAAGCCTTTTTTCCAGGGGGAAAAAGCCTTTTTTATTCGAATTATACCCTACAGAAATAATGATTTTGTCAAAAATAGTCAGCCCCCTTCTGACAACTGATTCATGCCCAATGGTAAACGGATCAAATGATCCCGGGAAAACAGCAATTTTTTCCATATATTATTTCTTTATATGACACATTTTAAATCAAACTGATGGTTTCAGGCAGGAGAATGACCCTTTACCTTTTCTTTTAGAAGAGCAATTTCAAGGACATCAATTATGGTCCGGACATAATGCAGATTAAGCCCCTTGAGATAGATATCCCTTATTTTTTCCATATCTTTTCTATTATCCTCAGATAAAACGACATGGGAGATATTTGCCCGCCTTGCTGCAAGGATTTTTTCCTTTATTCCTCCAACAGGCAATATCCTGCCACGCAGGGTAATTTCGCCCGTCATGGCAATGCCCTTTTTAACCTTCCTGCGGGTAAAGGCAGATGCCATAGATGTTACCATAGTAATACCAGCCGAAGGACCATCTTTGGGAATAGCCCCTTCGGGAACATGAATATGAACATTAGTCTTTTCAAAGATTTCAGGATCCAGATCCAGATAGTCTGCACTGGCCTTCAGGTACTGATGCGACAGTTGGGCAGACTCCTTCATCACATCTCCCAAATTTCCGGTTATAGTAAGATTACCCTTTCCCCTGCTAAGGCTTGTTTCCACAAATAATATCTCGCCCCCTGCCGGAGTTACAGCCAGTCCGGTAACTACCCCTGCAAAATCGTTCCCCTGGTAAAAATCCCTGGAATACTCAGGCGGGCCTAGTATTTCTCTTATGATTGGAGTTTCCAGCTTTTTCTGCATATCCATGCCCATGGCAACTCTCTTTGCCAAACCGCGAACCACCTTGGCAATCTTTTTGTCCAGCTCCCTGACACCAGATTCACGGGTATAGCTTTCAACAATAAGTTCCAGGATTTTTTTTGAGAAAGAAACAGATCTTTTTCCCATCCCATGGTTGGCAAGTTGTTTAGGTACAAGGTGCCTGCGGGCAATCTCAGTCTTTTCTTCAACAATATATCCGTTTACATTGATCACTTCCATCCTGTCACGCAATGCAGGGTGTATAGTATTTACAGTATTGGCAGTGGCAATGAAAAGAACTCTCGACAGGTCATAGTCCAGCTCCAGGTAGTTATCATGGAAAGCGAAGTTCTGTTCAGGATCAAGTACCTCGAGCAGAGCCGATGCAGGATCACCGTGAATATCCCGTCCCACCTTGTCAATCTCGTCAAGTATAAAAACCGGATTTGATGATTTCGCTTTCTTTATATTCTGCAATATACGGCCCGGCATGGCGCCAATGTAGGTCTTCCTGTGTCCCCTTATTTCCGATTCATCATGCAGGCCGCCAAGCGACATACGAACATATTTCCTGCCTAATGCACCTGCTACAGAGCGCCCCAGAGATGTTTTCCCTACACCGGGAGGACCGACAAGGCATAATATAGGCGATTTCATATCACCCTTAAGTTTAAGGACTGCAAGATGCTCCAGTATCCTGTCCTTCACCGTATCCAGTCCGAAATGGTCCCTGTCAAGAACTTTCTGAGCCCTGTTAAGGTCGAAATTGTCTTTAGTATAATCGCCCCACGGCAGTTCAAGGAAGAGGTGGACATAATTTACCTGCACCGAGTATTCAGCTGATGCCGGATTAAGGCGCTGAAGCTTTACAAGCTCCTTTTCAAAAGCCTCTCCGGTTTCTTTTGACCATCTCTTCTTAGATGCCTTATTACGCATTTCGGCAATTTCCTTCTCAAGAGGATTGCCACCAAGTTCATTCTGTATGGTCTTCATCTGCTGATGCAGCAGGTACTCTCTTTGTTGCTGATCCAGCTCAGACTTGACCTTTGACTGGATATCTTTCTTGAGTTCCAGCATCTGAACCTCCTTGCTCAGATGTTCAAGCAAAACTTCTGCCCGTTTGTAAACCTGATTAATCTCAAGCAGCTTTTGTTTGGCAGAAATATCAACATCGGAATTAGAACATATGAAGTTTATCAGGAATGTGGAGCTTTCAATATTCTTAACTGCAAAAGAAGCCTCCGGAGGTATGTTGGTCGAGAGTTTTATTATTTTCAGGGAGAGATCCCTCAGCGAGCCTATTAGAGCCTGGAACTGAGTATTCCTCTTTTTTGGCATAACATCATCCAGACTTTTCACAGTTGCAATATGGTAAGGGTCATCAGAAACCAGTTCAAGCACCTCGAACCGCTTTTTACCCTGAATTATAACTGAGGTCGAACCGTCAGGCATTTCCAGGACCTTAAGTATCTGAGCAACTGTTCCAACTCTATAAAGGTCTTTAAGTGAAGGATGATCAACTTCCATCTCTTTCTGAGCGACAGCACCTATTGTTTTATTGCTTTTGTATGAGTCACGTATCAGCTTAATGGATTTCTCCCGACCCACAGTTATCGGAATGATTACCCCCGGAAAGAGAACAGTATTTCGCAGGGGAAGCAATGGCAGGGTTGAAGGTACCTCTGTCCTGCTAAGCATATCCTCATCCTCCTCCGAAATAAGGGTAATATAGTCCGATTCATTTTCTTCCGGATTTCCACCCAGTAAATCAGTCCAGAGCAAATCTTTGTCTTTTTTGTACATTTTAACTATAAATAATTATTCGCCACAATATATAAACAAATTGGAATATATTTGGTTCGACCTTGAAAACTTCTTGAAAGTGTTTCCGGATATGAAAAAAAAACCCCGCATATGCAGGGTTCTTCATGTACTAATAGAAAATACTATTTATTATTCTTTTTGTCCATGTGCTTCTTATATCGGTTCATAAATTTATCAACTCGTCCTGCAGTGTCAACAAGCTTCATTTTACCGGTATAAAAAGGATGCGAGGTATTGGATATCTCCAGCTTAAACAAGGGATACTCCTTTCCGTCATCAAGCTTAATAGTTTCTTTCGTGGGTGCTGTTGAATGTGAAATAAAGTAGTTATCGTTCGACATATCCTTAAAAACAACAAGCCGATAGTTCTCCGGATGTATTTTTTTCTTCATATCATAAAGTTTTTCGGTGTGCAAAGATAGTTCTTGTATTTAAAATTTCAAAATAATTTATCTTTTAATCCGACAAAGGCATGAAAACCTTATCCCCCTATCACATCTCAAAGAGGTGCGCAAGACCCTCTTCAGACAATTCGGGAAAACTTTTATGTACAAATTTATTTTTCTTTAAATCATGCAGGTATTCTGAGGCAAGTGCACTATGATTTAGAGTTATATACTCCACAGCGTCAATAATATATTCAATCTCAGAGTCTGTTGTGGTAGGGTGTAGAGACATCCTGACCCATCCGGGCTTTGATGAAAGATCGCCGTGATTGATCATTTCGGTTATCTCCCGGGACTTTTCATGACTCACCTCAAGTAAAAAGTGTCCGTAGGTGCCGGCACATGCACATCCTCCGCGAACTTGAATACCAAATTTGTCGCTGAGAAGCCTGACAAAAAGATTATAATGTATATCAGGGTGAAAAAAAGAAAATACCGGAAGCCTCTCTTCTACATTGCCGGCAAGGATCCTGAGGCCTTCAATGCTTCTCAAACCACTGAACAACTTACATGTAATCTCTTTTTCCCTCTTCATTATAAGATCTGTATTCATCCTGTTCTTTAGTTCAATAGCAAGTGCCGTTTTAATTGACTGGATAAATCCGGGAGTGCCTCCGTCCTCCCTGACCTCAATATCATCAACATACTTATATCTGCCCCACGGATTGGTCCAGTCCACCGTCCCACCTCCCGAATCATCAGGAACCTCATTATCGTAGAGACTTGCATCAAATATCAGCACCCCGGATGAACCCGGACCCCCAAGGAATTTATGCGGAGAAAAATATATTGCATCAAGTTTTTCCATCGGTTCATCAGGATGCATATTAATGTCAATATAAGGGGCAGATGCGGCAAAATCAATAAAGCAAACCCCTCCGTGTTCATGCATGATACGGGCAAGCGTATGATAAGGAGTCATTATGCCGGTAACATTGGAGCATGCGGTAAATGCGCCGATCTTGAATTTACGGTCGCTGAAATTCTCAAGCTGCCTTCGTAATGAGTCCGGATCCACAAGCAGATCTTCATCAGGCTCAATCATTACCACATCTGCAATGGTTTCATACCAGGAGGTATGATTTGAATGGTGTTCCATATGAGTTATGAAGACCACCGGCTTTTCAATATCCCTTAAGCAGTTTTTATTGAAGAGTTTTCCGCATCCCTTAAGTCCCAGAATCCTCTGCAGCTTGTTTACTACAGTGGTCATTCCACTTCCGGCGGTTATAATGACATCATCAGCGCCAGCGTTGCAATGTTGCTTTATTCTGTGGTGAGACAATTGATAACAGCGGGTTGTAAAGCTTCCTGAGAAGCTGGTCTCAGTATGAGTATTACCTACAAAAGGTCCAAGTACTTCTGACAATCTTTTTTCGATTGTTTTATACAGCCTCCCACTTGCAATCCAGTCCGCATAAACAATTTTTTGAACACCGAAAGGAGATTTGAATGATGCATCTATCCCGATTATATTATTACGAAAATATGAAAAATGTCTCTCGATTTCTGTCATCGATCGTCATTAAATCTAATTGTTCAAATGTAGATGAAATTTTTTTCATTAAAAATTACACACTGACAAATGAAAAAAATTTTATCGGAAAGCGAAGCGGTTCCGACTGTAAGTCAAAATTTTGTTACTTTTTTAAACAGAATTTTGACTCTTTTTTACAGGAGAAATATACATGAATTTTGCAACTCATTTATAATTCCACAGAACATTGAGGTCTGCATGCAAAATCGACGAAGTCAATTTTTTTCAGCTTATAATACACACAGACGGATTAAATGTCCGTTTATATCAGTGAAGCCTTATTATCCTGTGGTCCAGAAGAATAAATACTACTATAATTAACAAAGAGTAGAAGAGGTAGATTCCCAGTGGAATATAATCCTGAGGTTTTATTTTAAGCTTGAAATAATTGTAGCCAACCAGCACCAGCTTTTCTACCAAAAAAACAATTGAGGTTGCTACGGCAACCCCTACTATCCCATAATACCTGATGAGAAAAATGCTGAGCGAAACATTTAGAATTATTTCAACCAAAGATGCGGCAAGCACTATCCTTGTCTTTTTTAAACCGATAAGAATCGTCTGCGGGAAAATAAGCCGGCTTATGATAAGTAGCAGATAAACCATGAAAACATCGGCACTTCGCGAAAAATCCTCACTGAAAAGGTTGATATAGATCACCTTGCTGAAGAAGAGCAGCAGAATAGACAAAGGAAACAACAGGTGCATAAGCCGCTTTGACTTCGTTTTAATTGTCCTGAGAGCCTTTTCCACCTTATCCCTTGTCGAGAATTCAGGGAGCATGGCATTGCTCAGGCCATTGGCCAAAAGGATAACCAGCGGAAACTCCTTGGCGCCGAATCTGAACACGGCAAATCTTGCAGCATCATATGTGGCTGAAATAATTATCCCATCTATGTATTGTGCTGAACCGCTAAGCAATGAGCTCAGGATCAGGGGCAGACCCAGGGAGATGTGCTCTTTCATGAAGCCGGTTGAAATTCTGAACCGGGCATGCCTCTTAAGAAGCACGGCAAGCCATACCAGTCGTAAAACCGATATGACAATCAGTCCCCAAAGGGCAAATTCAACCGGATAGCCAAGTAAAACGGGAAGTGTAACTATTGCAAGCTGTATTCCAAAAGTAGTGATTCCATATATTACGAGCTCGCCCGGCTTGTTCCTGAGCAGATATATATACTCAATAAGGTGCCCGGGATTACTCAGCAGAATGTATACAAAAACCAGGTTCATGAATGAAATTTCCCTCACTCCCTCAAACAGGTAAAACGCTCTCTTAAAAAGAATACAGAATATGAATGCCAATAAACTGAATAACGATAGCAGCAGGAAGGCATTAAAAAGTTCCGGCGACTTTGATCCGTTGCTGTTGGCAAGCACCCTGAAGGTTTTGTTGTTATTGTACAGGGGAAGAAGTGACTGTATCAGACCATTGACCCAGAAGAAACTGACTGCACTGGCAATAAACAACGATAATTCATAATAGCCGATCTCTGCCACCGAAAGCGAACTCCTTGCAAATATGACACTGATCAGAAGAAAGGTGGTAAACCTGAGTATCTGGAATGTTTGCAGGCTTCCAATATTGGATATTTTTTTAAGAAAAACCAAGCTGCCTGTATTAATATTCGTTGGCAAATGTAGATGAATTTTTTCTTCATTAAAAATTACACATCGACAAACAAAAAAAATTTAACTTTCGCAGATTACACATGACCTGTTAAGCTCTTTTTTAAATTTTATGAGATGTCTGATGGATTTGGTTTATTATTTATCTAAGATGCATGCTTTTCCCGGGAGAAATATTTATCTTTGCGCAATCAAAATGGTGGATGTAGCTCAGTAGGTTAGAGCGTCAGATTGTGGTTCTGAAAGTCGCCGGTTCGAGTCCGGTCTTCCACCCCTAAAAACCCGGCCCTTATAAGCCGGGTTTTTTCATTGCAGAACATGAAACCGTTTTAAGACTTTTTAGGGAGATTATGCCTAAATTTGACATGCCGGATATACCAAAGGGTAAAATAAGGAGAGAGTCATGATAAGAACAATCAGTACTGAAAAGATCCCGATCAGGATGTGGCTTGATGAGATTGAGCCCGGGGCGATGCAGCAGGCGAAAGATATTGCCAATCTCCATTATGCCGCACATCATATAGCAATAATGCCGGACTGTCACCAGGGTTTCGGAATGCCCATAGGCGGAGTTCTTGCCACCAGGGAAGTTGTCATACCCAATGCAGTTGGAGTGGATATAGGTTGCGGAATGTGTGCCCGCAGAACATCTCTCGATAATGTGTCTCCAACAAACCTGATGAAAATAGTTGAGAAAATAAAAAAAACCATTCCTGCAGGTTTCAGGCACCACAAAAAGCCATGCGATAAAGACCTTCTTCCACCATTGAAGCATAAACTCCCTGTCATTGAACGGGAATATCAAAATGCCTCCTATCAGCTCGGCACACTTGGCGGAGGCAACCACTTCATTGAACTTCAAAAAGGATCGGACGGATTTATATGGATAATGATCCACTCAGGAAGCAGGAACCTCGGGAAACAGGTAGCGGACCATTACTACAGAAAAGCCGTCAGGGAGACAGAAAATAATTATAAACGCCTGAAAACCCCGAAACAACTTTCTTTTCTGCCTTTGGATTCGGATGAAGGACGTCTTTACATGGATGAAATGCAGTACTGTGCAGATTTTGCCCTGGCAAACAGGAAAAGGATGATGAATGTGGTTTCTGACATAATAGCCGGTTACCTTAAGAACGTAACATTCTCAGAGTTCATAAACATTGCCCATAATTATGCCAGCCTTGAAAAGCATTTCGGCGAACAGCTGCTGGTGCATCGCAAGGGTGCCACTTCAGCCAGAAAAAACGAGCCAGGTATAATTCCCGGATCACAGGGAAGCAGCAGCTACATAACAAAAGGCAAGGGAAACCCTGATAGTTTCGAGAGCTGCTCACACGGTGCAGGGCGCCTGATGGGAAGGAAAGCTGCCCAGAAACTGCTCGATCTGGCCCACGAAAGGAATAAACTTGAACGAAAAGGTATCATTCACAGTATTCACAGCCGCAGAGATCTGGATGAAGCCTCAGGTGCATATAAGGACATTGCCATGGTAATGAAGCTTCAATCAGACCTTATTGAAATAGTCACAGAGCT
>SLKJ01000175.1 GCA_007134675.1 Bacteroidales bacterium | reverse complement strand
GGCCCCCGCTGAGTTGACCGCTTACGACAATTATCGCTGTTATAACTCCTGCAAAATAAATCAGAAGTTGTATAACGTCCATCCATATCACTGCCCTGATTCCTCCAACAAAAGTGTAACTGAAAGCAACAAGGGCAATCAGGGAAATTGAGATAACATATATAGATCCTACTGACCAGTTTGCTGCAAAAAAGGAAGTCTGTAGTATAAGTGCCAGGGGAATGGCAGTTGCAAATAACCTTACCCCATCAGCAGCAACTCTTGTTATCATAAATACACCCGATGCCAGATTCTTCATTGATATTCCAAATCTCTTTGAAAGGAAGGTATAGGCAGTTCCGAGTTCACCCCTGAAATAAGCAGGAAGAATTATCCAGGCTACAATAACTCTGCCGAGGAAATAACCAAACGTTAACTGTAAGAAGTTCAGATTGGTCATGTATGCTAATCCGGGAATACTAATAAAAGTGAGTGTACTGGTTTCCGCTGCAACAATTGCAAAACAGACAGCTAACCATGGTATTTTTTTCCCTCCCAGAAAGTAATCATTGCTGGATGATTGTTTTCCGGCAATCTTGATACCAAAAAAAGTAACTCCTGCAATGTAAACAATAACAATAATAGTATCCAGATAGGTAAAATTCATATGACAGTAATTACAGTAATTTAAAATAGTTGATTATTGAAATTTAAATCATAACAGGCACATCAAAACACTGTCTTTTCAGGAACTATTTCTACAACAGACAAGCCTCTCGGCGGAAGAGAAAAACTTACCCTGATATCCCCATCTGAATAAAAAGAGAGATGTTTTTTCCCTTCATTGTTTTTAATATAAATATTACCCGATGGCGGAAGATCATAATCTCTGGAGTTTATCCTGAAATCGACAGGTAAGTCATCATCACTGATGCTTGCCAGTGCAATGCCTATATTGTTATTACCGGCTTTCCATGCTCCTTTGTAAAGTAAAGGAACTGTTTTGGTAAACTCAGTAACGGCATCTGCACTTCTTCCTGCATATATGGATAACCTTGAAATATAAATTTCCTTTTCCGGAACTTCTATTTCAGGGGGCCTTAAAAATTGACCATATAACAAATAATCTAATGATTCATATCTCAACCTTGCAATATTCAGTAAATATTTAATTTCTTCTTCTCTTTCTGTTGCAAGAAAATCATGATAGTTAGAGATACAGGGCTGCAGACCCCAGACAAAAGACCTTGCCTGTTCCATCAGGAACTGCTGGTTGAATTTTTCGTCCAGTGGTTGTTCAGGATTTTCCGGCGCATATTCTTCAGGCCATAATGCATCATATGGGGGTGTAACCAGAGACGAATAACTTCCATATGTAATACCATATTGATGGTAGACTGCCTGGAAAAAGGGAATTGTTTCTATTTGCGTCACTCCTGAATATCTTTCCCTGCTGGCCTGAAGGGTTAAAAAAGCATCAAGATGAGGCAGCCAGTTTTCAGATGATCCTTCGCCTGTAAAAATGGGCTCTCTGTCCCCATAATCATTTGCGCGGACCTGGCTGATGAGCTTAGCGGAGTTTTCAACCCAGTAATTACCACCGCCCAGGTCATGTCCATGATCATGATCATAACACATTCTGCTTAAACATGTCTGATCCATATAAACTCCACTGGTTTGAAAAATATTTACAGCACTGTCGCATAATGCTGCATAATAATCCCTCCAGAAATCCGTACCTACACACATATTAATCAAAGCATTACCGGAAAATCTGTTATATGCACGAGAGCGGATATTTCCATTTATATCTTTAACCGTATAAGGCTCAACCCTGCCTGATTTCCAACCTTCAGAGGCATCTCCCCATTGAAGGGCATTCATATAAATGTGGCATCTCACACCCTGTTCCCGGGCTGCTGTTACAGCGTCTATAAATGATTCAGCTCCTTCTCTGGGTGGGAAATACTCGGGAAAATTATCATCGTACGAACAATTATGCCACCAGTGCCAGAAAACACTTACGGGCAGTCCGAGCCTTTGCTTTAAAGCTAAGGCAGGGGTAAGAACATTATCAGAATGCCCCCTGTTCCAGACCCATAAAGCTGTATTTTCCAGCCAGGACGGGGTTAATCCCTGCTTAAACCTGCTTTCCCTGGCCCAACTCTGGTTTATTGCCCATTCCCTGTATATCCCGGCAACAGTAATCCAGTCACCCCTGAAAGATCCGATTATTGCTTCATAGGAAGGAGTATATGAATTCAGGGTTGAATCATAGACCGGATAATTGATCATTTCATAAATCAGATTATCGGGTTTATCAAGCTCCAGCGCGAAGTTCTTTGTATAGGATAAAGAATCATTACATGATGCGTAAAACCCAATCTTGTCAGAATTATATAAGGCCAGCACCTGACTTGAAAGGCTTCCGGGATAGGACCATCCCCATCTGTTCCCTGATCTGCCGGAAATAGCGCTTCTGGGGTCATTTATCAGGCTTCCCATCCATGTCGGGACAACCAGATTTTCTTCACCCGTATTTTTTAATCCTTCAATTTTGGGGAATATTACTTCGGTAATCAGCTTTCCTTTTGTACCCTCAATAAATATATTCCAGTAAGAAAAAGATTTGTCATTGTCAAGAGTGATTCTGGCAGTTATTTTAAAGTCATCGTTATCCATTCCTGCAAAATTCTCCCATTTTAGAATGAGAGTTGAATTATCGGAAGCTGAATAGCTGAAATCAAAAGAATAAGTATGATCAATCTTGTGTATATCAGAGACTTTATGATAGGTTATCTCCCAGGGCAAACTCCTGACCAATCCTTTATCAATAAACTCCCAATCATTTACCAGATCTCTGAATACAAGAAATGAACCCGTACTTTTATCAAAGCCAAGCTGAATCTTATCATTTTCAATAAATACAATTGTTTCATCAGCAAATTTGCAGCGAGGCAGAAATAAAATCAGGCTGATCAGAATCAGAAAAATGCTATATTTATAATGGTTCATCTTTATTAGATCTGATTTTTTCATATGAGCTGTTTTTAAAACCCACAATATACTAAAAACAGGAAATTAATAAGTGATCATCCTTGCAATTGGTTTAATCAATTGCAAAAAGGGAAGTCCCGGCAATACAACATAATCAAGGTGAACTTACATATCTGCTAGTGATTCTAAAGGCTAAGGGACATACAGTAGATATTTTGCGGCAGTTGAACTACAGCCTTACCCATCTGTCCCTGAGAATTTCAACAGTCTGGAAGATGGTTTTAATTTTTATATCCTCAACTCCATCATCCATGTTAATGCAGCAAACTCCGGTTAACCAGGGATTATCAGAATCTTCTACCAGTTCAGTAATGGTTGTCTCGATTTTTTTTTCACTATAACTGTTAATAGTCACCGGATCAAGGCGTATGTTAAGAAAGGTATTGGGTAAATGCTTCCTGAGCTCCTTGACATCCCCGCCCCAGCCAACATCCAGAAAATCCAGGTTTTTTATTTTGCGAAAACTTTCAGCATATCGATGGGGATCCCTGCCACAATAGTGAATACCGAAGGGTCGGAATTTATGGCTCCACTCAATATCCAAAGGCAATAAAAACTCTTCATACTGTTCTGTTGGAATCATGGTGTTGGAACACTCCGAATGCAGAAAAACAGGTTTTTCAATATTCCTTACATTCCGGTTTACCGATATGGAACTTGACCCGGTCTCTTTAGAAATACCCACAACAAAAAG
>SLKJ01000025.1 GCA_007134675.1 Bacteroidales bacterium | reverse complement strand
TAAATACCAGCATGAAAGTAACAAGCATCCAGAAAAACAATCCGAAATCGGGTGTTATAAGATCCATAACATCTTTTATTTAGGATTTTCTAAGCCCCCATAACACTCAGAGATTTGAGCGAATGGGGGATAATAGTTATTAGCCTTTCTAAAACTCCGGGTGATTAAAGGAACAAAACAAGAAGGCAGACAACAATAGCAAAAAAAGCTACCCCTTCTATCAGGGCTGCTGCAACGATAAGGTTTGATCGCACATCTCCGGCAGCCTCAGGTTGCCTGGCAATTGCCTCAAGAGCAGTGACACCTATCTTGCTGATCCCATAGCTTGCGCCCAGAAGACTTATACTGGCTGCCAGGGCAGCTCCGACTTTTGAAATAGCTGCGGCATAGGCGGCTTGCAAAATAACAGTTAATACGAGCATAATTTTGGATTTTAAGGATAAAGAATTATTTATAAAAAAAAGCTGCTTTGATCATATGTAATAATTTAATGTCCGTCTTCAATTGCCGCACCAATGAAAAGAGAGGTGAGCAGGGTAAATACATAAGCCTGGATCAGGGCCACCAGCAACTCCAGGAAGGTGATAAAGATTCCAAATGCAACTGAGAGAACAGTGGCTCCATATCCGAAGGCCGGAGAAACCTGGGCGAAAATAAATATAAGACTGAAAAATCCCATTGTTATTATATGTCCGGCAGTAATATTTGCAAATAAACGTACCATAAGCACAAAAGGCTTGGTAAACAAACCTACAAGCTCTATAAGCGGCATCAGTGGTATTGGCAGTTTCAAAAAAGTCGGGACATTGGGCGTATTGAATATATGTTGCCAGTAATGTCTGTTCCCATTGAGGTTTACAACCAAAAATGAGGTAAGAGCAAGACCGGCGGTAACCGAGATATTTCCGGTAACGTTTGCTCCCATGGGAAATATGGGGATCAATCCCAGCATATTGTTTATCCAGATAAAGAAAAACAGTGTAAGCAGGTAGGGGAGAAATGGCTCATGTTTTTTTTCACCTATGGCCGGTTTGACAATATCGTCTACAACAAAGAGCACAAGAGGCTCAAAAAGGCTCTGGATGCCTTTTGGTGGTTTAAGCGGGTCACGCCTGTAGCTGCTTCCTACGGTGAGGAAGATTGCCAGCATGACTATGGCGGCAAACAACATGCCCGTCACATTTTTTGTTATTGACAGGTCAAGCGGCCTGGCCGCATCCGGATCTGTTGTTCCGTCTTCCAGTGCAACGACTATCCTTCCCCTGTCCGGCCCTTCGGTTTCAATCCTGAAACCCCTGTAGGCAGCATGACCATGATCAAACCTGTGCGAAAGAAAAATATTCAGCCCTTTTTCCCTTGTATAGAGTATTACCGGAAGAGGAACACTGTAATGTTTGCCGTCAAAGTCAAAGAGATGCCAGTCATATGCATCTGCAATATGATCAAAGATAAATGATCCCGGGTCAAATGCTTTTTCTTCGGCCGGTTCAACTGCGGCCATGAGAGATTGCCCGCTATAAAATGCAGAAAGAAATGCGATTATAACTATGCTGATTATTTTTCCGCGATATTTCAAAATGTTTATTTTTCTTGTAAACAATCATGAAAAAAGTAATTTTCTTTTACGGCTGAAACTGAAAAATAGTTACTTTTTTTTAAGATAAATACTAAGTGTGGAAATATCGAATACTGAGTATATAATATAACATGAAAGAAATGTAATTATGAATGCCGGAATGTTTTCCCGGTCAGTTAAAAGGTAACCCACAATAAATAGCAGATGCATAATTACTTTCATCCATCTGACCAGGAAGTATCGGGTATTAAAATCACCCGGTTTATCCGGATTGCTTTTCATCAGGACAAGCCTGCCTGAAAGGGTAAGCAGCATAAAATAGAAAACCAGAAGATAAAAAACCGGCAAAAAATAATCTTTCAGCACTGTGGAAAAGAAAAGATATCCGGACAATAGCATCAGAGCCGAAAAGATGATCAGCGAGTAGAAAAACTTGATCTTGACTGACATCTCAGGGATATTAACACTTATTTCTTTTCCTGACCGGGAATACTTTTAGCCTCAGAAGCTGATTGCTGATCTGTACCGTTCATTTTGCAACTTCCGGTAAATTTGGCCCCGGGCTCGATTGCAAGCCTGTTGGTAATAATATCTCCAGATATGCTCGAAGAGGGTTTAAGAGAAAGAAGCTCAGAAACAATTATTTTACCATCCAATTTGCCAGATATGTCTGCATTTTTGCATGACACTTCTCCATTGGCTTTTCCGGTTTCACCTATTACGACCTTTCCTTTTGTCCGTAGGTTACCGTTAAGTGTTCCGTCAATGCGTACATCACCACTGCAGTTTACATCACCGGTTATATCGGTGCCTGACCCAATTAGGTTTATAACACTGGTGTCATTTTGAGAAATTTTTGCCATATCAATCCGGGTTTTTGTTATAAATATTTAGAATTCAACGATCTAGTCTGCCCTGTGTATTCCGTTATAGCCCCACTTCAAATACATTGCTCCCCATGTAAATCCTGCTCCAAAAGTGGTAAGAATAATGTTATCCCCTTTTTTCAGTCTTTCTTTCCACTCCCATATACAGAGGGGCAGGGTGGCTGCAGTGGTATTTCCATATTTTTCAATGTTGAGCATCACTTTGTTTTTATCGAGTTTCATCCGTTTGGCTACAGCTTCGATAATTCTCATATTGGCCTGATGAGGCACCAGCCATGCAATGTCATTGTGATCAAGGCCATTTCTATTCATAACTTCAAGAGAAACATCTGCCATTTTTGAGACCGCCCATTTAAATACAGCCTGCCCCTCCTGGTAAATAAAATGTTCTCTGGCTTCAACAGTCTGATGCGATGACGGGTTTACAGACCCCCCGGCTTTCTGATGCAGATGTGGCAGTCCGACTCCGTCTGACTGCAGTTTTGAATCGATTATACCTGTGTTATCATTCGTAGGCTCCAGAAGTACTGCTCCGGCAGCATCACCGAATATAGGGCAGGTTGCTCTATCCTGGTAATTGACAATTGAAGACATCTTCTCGGCTCCAATAATTACTGCTTTGTGGGATTTACCGGTTTCAATAAATTGCTGGGCCGTTGCCAGTGCATATAGAAAGCCACTGCATCCTGCATTAAGGTCATAACTGAAAGCATTCTTTATTCCTGAATTGTGAGAGATGATGTTTGCCGTGGCCGGGAACTGGTAGTCGGGTGTAACTGTTGCGCATATCACCAGATCGATTTTTGAAGGGTCTGTCCCGGTTTTTTCGAGGAGTTTACTTACTGCTTTTGCACCAAGTTGGGAGGCCCCCTTTCCCTTTCCTTTAAGAATGCGGCGTTCCCTGATCCCTATTCGCGTCATTATCCACTCATCGGAAGTGTCAACCATCCTGCTAAGTTCTTCGTTAGTAAGAATATACTCCGGTAGTTCGGCTGCAATTCCTGTTATGGTCGCCCTGATCATTATTTAACAGCTTCTTTGAATTTATCCATCAGTTTTGCTTCAACGACATCCTTTGTATGGATAAGCAGATTTTTTATTGCTTTTGCATTGGATATTCCGTGTCCTATTATGACCGGCTGATTGATACCCAGAATAGGTGTGCCACCATAGTTTTCAAAATTGAATTTCTCGAAAAAATCGTCCATTATCTTTCGTTTCCTGATAAGAGTATAAAAGGCTTCGGCCTCCTTGAGGATAATATTGCCAACAAATCCATCGCAAACTATCACATCGGATCTGCCTTGTCTGAAGATCTCGT
>SLKJ01000099.1 GCA_007134675.1 Bacteroidales bacterium | reverse complement strand
TAACCCGCTTATTTGGAGACCCTGAAGAAGCATCTTTGAAAGAGGCACTGACCTTTATTGAAACAGGATCATTCAGCATGTTGCCCCGCAAAAAGTCCTTGTATGTTCAGCCATGGGAACAGATGACCGGTTTGAGAAGAGAGATAGGGGCACATTAATAAAGATTTAATAATAAAATTTGGAACAGGAAAGGATTATACTGGGCATTGATCCCGGAACCACCATGATGGGATATGGATTGATCCAATCTTCCGGGAAGCGTCCTTTTATGCTTGCCCTTGGGGTGATTGAGCTTTCAAAATTTTCGAATCATTATCTGAAACTGAAACGTATTTTTGAACGTACTCTCCACCTTATTGATCAGTATCATCCGGATGAAATTGCTATTGAGGCTCCTTTTTACGGCAAGAATGTACAGTCGATGCTGAAGCTCGGGAGAGCCCAGGGCGTTGCGATGGCTGCAGGGCTTTATCGTGCATTGCCGATATTTGAATATGCTCCCCTGACAATAAAGCTTGCTATCACCGGACAGGGCAAAGCTTCTAAAGAACAGGTAGCCCACATGCTCCAGAAGATACTCAGCATACCTGAATTACCCGGCAACCTTGATGCTACAGACGGCCTTGCTGCAGCATTATGTCACTTTTACCAGGCTGGCCTCCCTGAAAAGGAAAGCAATTACAAAAATTGGAAAGAATTCATTTCTAAAAATCCTGACAGGATAAAATGATAATGCTTTGCCGATTACTGGCTGACTGGACAGCAAAGTGATAATGCTTTGCAGATTTCTGCCCGACTGGACAGCGGAATCCGGCTGACCTGCTGCGATCATTGGTTTATGAGCACCCGGGTATTTGAGTGATCAGGGTTATGAACCGGAGAACAGGTTCGGTTTTTCATCAAGCCCAAAGAGCGTTGGATGGTCGTTATCAAATTTTTTCAGGATGGCAGTGACTACAGTTTCCCGGATGAATTTTGACCTGTTGCTTACCCTGTATTTTTCGCAGTACCGGTTAATTGCACGCATCTCCCGGGCATTGAGTAAAAAGGTCTGTTTATGAACCCTTTTCATTTGCTCCTCTTTTATTGCTTTGGTCTTCATTTTTCAATAAGCATGTCTGAGTGATTATAAGGATCACCGATTATGACAAGATGCGTTATCAAAAATACCCGTACAGGAATTTATTTCAAAGACTTTGGCTACTTAAGCAGCGCGATTGTTGATAAAAACCCTGTTTATCAACAATGCGGCTCTCAGTAGGGTGTATACAATCTCCATTCTATTTTTTTTTCACCCTCATGTCGCTCAAGGCGCATATCCCCGTAAGCCAGCCTTTTTATTTCCCAGACCAGCTTAAACTCATTATTTACGCCGGAAAAAAAATGCATTTCAATCTTCTCCTTATTACTTGCGAATCTCCATTCGCCTCCTATGCCATAAGTTTCCCATGAATTGGGATAGGTTCCCTGCGCCCAGTAAAGGTCTCCATTTCCAAGCATATTCACTGACTGGGTTGCATATTCTTCAGTTTTGTCAACTCCGTCTTCCCTCACCCTGTTAAATCTCCAGTTACCCGTTGCCCGCTCTTTTTTTGAATAGATGCTGAACCATGGCCCGTCGTCGTATTTTTTGCAGGACAGGGGAACTGTAAGGGTAAATATAAGCAGCATCACTGCCAGTTTTTTGTGTAGTTGTTTCATTCCGGCGATATTATTTTACAGGTTTTTCAGATCATTTATCTCGAATTAAATTCAGGTTTTTATCATTGCAAATTTACTGATTCCGGCCGGGACAGAAAATAAAAACTGCTAAAGAAGTGACTCCCTGATTTCGCGAAATGTCAGAAGCCTTGACGCAAAGGCTGCTAACGATCCTGTAAAGCATATGATAAAAAAGCCATAATACCAGTTGATGTCCAGGCCACTGACAAGGATCCCTGTCAGGATCAATATGCTGAAAAAGATCATGAACTGAGTCAAAGTTGTTAGGCGTGGGTAAAATTTAAATATTTTTATTAACCAGATCAATTGAAAAAGTGCAGCGAAAAACTGTGTTATCATGCTTGCAACTGCAGAACCCATTGCCTGGTAGCGGGGAATCAGAATAAGATTTAAAATTACATTAATCAAAACACTGAAAATGGCAATAATATTAAGTTTTCGGATATTACCGTTGGCAGTGAGCAGTGTTCCGGTAATAATAGAAATACTTACAAATATATAGCTTATCATCAGTATCCCGAAAATTGCTCCCGCTTCCTCAACATGAGCCTTATACAGAAGGTCCATAACTTCAAAACGGTATAAATTAAGAGCAATTGCACCAATGATTGAAGGAATTATAAGCAGTAGGAAAGAAAACCTGAATAGTTGCCAGGTATTTTCATTCTGCTTGATCATTTTTGCGAACATCGGCAACAAAATACCAGCAAAAAGAAACCCGAGCATTGAGGCTGCATCAAGTATCCTGAATCCCTGTGCGTAGATTCCTGCCTGTGTTTTGCCATCAGGCAGAATCCTTTCGAGCATTACCGAATCAGTGCGGTAATATATTATCATCAACAGACCAAGCAGGGCATAGGGATAGCTTTGCCTGAACATATTCTGAGTAACTGAAAAATCTATGGTTATTTTACTGAAATTAATATGTCTGGCAACTATAAGAAGAATTGTGACCGATGTAATAAAATATGCAGCAGTTTGTGCATAGACGAACCATTCAATCCTGAAAGGAGAACTGGTAACATTTCCCCAGAGCAGAATGCTGCATATTATTATCATCAGCAGCCGGTCGGTAACAGAAAGAAGGCTGTCGGTGCGAAACATCTGCAAACCTGATATATTGCTTCGCATATAAATGTTCATCGAGTTGAGAAACTGGTTGAAAAGAAGGATAAGAAGAAGTTTAACCTGGAACCAGTGGTATCCTATAATAACTGCTATAATCAGACTTATTGAGAAATAGGCCAGGGCAAGCAGTAGTTTAAGTATCAGGATGTTTGGCAGAAGCTTTGAGATGAGGTCATGATTCCTTGCTATGTTTCTGTTATTGTAATTCGCTATGCCCATATCCTGCACTATATTGAGCAAAAGGGAAAAACTCAGAAGTGAAAAATAGAATCCGTACTCACTTGCGCCCACTGTATTCTGAACGGTAAGATCAATTCCAAAAACCCAAAAAGGCTTGACCAGGAGGTTAAGAAGAATTAATAATGTTAGATTTGTAAGAAATTTACGCTTCATCCGTACAACAAAGGTTCAGAATAATAAAAAATAAAAATAGGCAATAATAACCAATTTACAGAATTTGGGTTCAACTGGTATTTTATTAAATGAGAATTGCAGTTAATACAAGATTATTATTACCCGGGAAACTTGAAGGTATCGGGTGGTTTACAGCTGAAACACTGCGAAGGATTACCCGGGCCCACCCCGAACATGAATTTATTTTCCTGTTTGACAGGCCGTTTTCGGAGGAGTTCATCTTTTCTGGTAATATAAAGCCGTTGGTGGTTTCTCCTCAGTCAAGGCATCCCTTTTTGTGGTATACATGGTTTGAATATTCATTGCCAGCTGTTTTAAAGCGTGCCGGAGCAGATCTGTTTCTTTCTCCTGACGGATATCTGTCCCTCTCCGCTAATATTCCCTCCCTTCCCGTAATACATGATATAAATTTTATGCACAAACCTGAATTTCACCCCTGGCTGGCAGGGAAGTACTATCGACATTTTTTTCCCAGATTTGCTACCAGGGCAGCAAGGATTGCTACTGTATCAGAGTACTCCAAAAATGATATCTGCAATACTTTCGGCATTTTGCCGGAAAAAACGGATGTTGTGTATAATGGTGCCGGTAATGTTTTTACCCCCCTTAGCGGGGAAGAAAAAGCTGATGTGAAGGATAAACTTGCGTCAGGAAATGATTATTTCATTTTTGTGGGGTCCTTTCATGAGAGGAAGAATATCATCGGGTTGCTGAAGGCTTTTGATTCTTTCAGAATAGAAACAGGTCAGAAATTCAAGCTTGTGCTTGTGGGTGAAAAGATGAATGGTTACAACCGCATGGAAAGAACATTATCAGATATGCGATTCAGGTCAGATGTTATATTTGCCGGACGCATGGGGGGCGAAGATCTGCGGAAAGCCTACGGGGCTTCCGTCGCGCTTGTTTTTATCCCATTTTTTGAAGGGTTTGGAATACCTGTTCTGGAAGCGATGAACTGCAATACCTCTGTTATTGCATCAGACAGGACCTCAATACCAGAGGTGGCAGGAGATGCTGCTCATCTGGTTGATCCTGAAAACAACCGATCTGTTATTAATGGCATGATAAAAGTTGCTACAGATGAGAAATACAGGGAAACTCTTATTCAAAGGGGTGCTGTAAGAAAGAACCTGTTTTCATGGGAACGGACGGCAGATTTGTTATGGAGATCAATAGAGTCAGTAATTAACCCGGAAAGATAACCTGCATGCTTAGACTATCATATTCTGATAGCCTGACAGAGGCGGGTTGCGATGAGGCAGGAAGAGGATGCCTTGCAGGGCCGGTTGTGGCCGCGGCAGTCATTCTTCCCGCCGGTTATAGTAACCCTTTGCTGAACGATTCAAAGAAGCTTTCAGAAGTGAAACGCGGACTGCTGCGGGTGGAGATAGAGAGGAGTGCTGCAGCCTGGGCAATAGGAATGGCTGACAACAATGAGATTGATAATATCAACATACTCAATGCTTCCATACTTGCCATGCACAGGGCATTATCCGGACTGATTGTGAGACCGGGACATATTCTGGTTGACGGAAACCGATTTAAAAGTTTTGATAACATTACTCATACATGCATTGTCAGGGGTGATTCCCTTTTTTTAAATATCGCGGCGGCATCAATACTTGCCAAGACCCACAGGGATGAATTAATGACCAGACTTCATAAAGATTTTCCTGTTTTTGGCTGGGACAGGAACAAGGGGTATCCAACGGCAAGGCATATCTCAGCATTACATAACCACGGGTATACTTCCTGGCACCGGAAGAGCTTCAGGGTTAAGCCCCGGCAGGCATGCATCAGTTTTAGTGACTGAACCGTTTGTTAATTTTAAATAACGGGTATAATTTTATTCATTGATTGGGGTTTTAACTGTACTTTTGACAACATATCACTAATCATAATTTATGAGAACGCAAAAATTTATGACTTTTCTGGTCGCACTTTGTCTTTCTTGTCAGCTTAGTCTGAAAGCTGATGAGGGAATGTGGCTGCTTCCGCTACTTGAGGAGTTAAATATGCAGCAGATGGAGGAGATGGGACTGGAACTGAGTGCTGATGAGATATACAGTATAAACCAGTCAAGCCTGAAGGATGCCATTGTTATTTTTGGCGGTGGCTGTACCGGTGAAATGATTTCTGATCAGGGCCTCCTGCTTACCAATCAACATTGTGGGTATGGAATTATCCAGTCTCACAGCACAATTGAGAATGATTATCTGACAGATGGGTTCTGGGCAAAAAGCATGTGTGAGGAGATACCTTCCCCCGGCTTGTCAGTTACCTTCCTTATCAGTATTGAAGATGTAAGTGACCATATTCTGGATGTGATAAATCCTGATATGTCAGAAGAGCAAAGAAACGCGGTTATTGGAGTGTTATCAAGGCAACTGGAGCGTGAAGCAACTGCCAATACTCATTATTTTGCCAGGGTTCAGCCCTTCTTTGGTGGCAACCAGTATTACATGATGGTCTATGAGCGGTTTACCGATGTAAGGCTGGTCGGTACCCCACCCTCCTCCATAGGTAAATTTGGCGGAGACACAGATAACTGGATGTGGCCGCGTCAGACAGGTGACTTTGCTCTTTTCAGGGTTTATACTGACCCTGAGGGCCTGCCTGCCGACTTTTCCGAATCCAATATTCCTATGAATCCCAGGCATCATCTGCCCATATCAACAAGAGGATTTGACTCCGGGGATTTTGCAATGGTTTTGGGTTATCCGGGCAGAACAACCCGCTATATGACATCTTTTGAAGTGAATGATGTTCTTGAGATCACTCATCCAAACCGGATAAAGATCAGGGGACTGCGACAGGAAATATTACTTGAGGACATGCTGGCCAGCGATAAGGTAAGGATTCAGTATGCAGATAAATATTCCGGGTCAACCAATTACTGGAAATTTTCAATCGGTCAGACTGAGATACTGCAAAGGCTGGGCATATACGAACAAAAAAGAGAGATCGAAGAGTCTTTCAGTGCATGGCTGGCCGGTGACAGGCAGAGAGAGGAGAAGTACGGGGAGGCCCTTGCCCTGATTGAGCAGGCAGTCGATAAACGTAGTGGTTACAGTCACGCAATCCAGTATATCAATGAAGCAATTCTTCGCAGTTGCGAGATTGTTACGATGGCTAACCGCTCAAATAATCTTTCCAACCTGCTCTCTGAGAGTAATGCCGGTCCCGGAACGGTTGATGATGCTGTTGAAAACCTGAGAAGTTCAGCACAATCTTTTTACAGAGATTACAATCCTCCAACCGATCAGAAAGTTGTTGCAGCTATGCTGGAACTCTTTTACAACGATGTTGATAAGGAGTATCACCCTGATATACTGGAGGAGATTCATAAAAGATATGACGGTGATTTTGAAAAGTTTTCGGCAGAACTTTTTGATGAATCGATATTTGCTTCCAGGCAAAGACTCGAACAGTTTCTTGACTGCCCTTCCGGGGAAACCCTTGAAAAAGACCCGGCTTTTCGTCTTGCCCGCTCTACCTACAGGAAACTGGGGGAACTCAGGGAATCTTCACAGGATCATTTCTATGACCTTTCGCGCGGACAAAGGCTTTTTATCGGGGGACTGATGGAGAAGCATCCGGACAGGATCTTTTACCCCGATGCCAATTTCTCAATGCGCCTGAGCTATGGTACAGTCGGAGGCTACCAGCCGCGTGATGCCGTGTGGTATGATCACTTTACAACACTTGATGGGGTTATGGAAAAGGAGGATCCTTCAAATTGGGAATTTGTAGTTCCTGAAAAGCTTAAGAAATTGTATGAAAACAGGAATTACGGTATTTATGGCAAAGATGGAACAATGCCGGTAAACTTCATTACCAATAATGATATTACCGGTGGCAACTCAGGAAGTCCGCTGATAAATGCCCGGGGTGAGCTTATCGGCCTTGCTTTTGACGGTAACTGGGAGGCCATGAGCGGAGATATTGTCTTTGAAACCGGGCTTCAGCGGTGTATAGCGGTTGATGCGCGATATATACTTTTTATTATTGACAAATTTGCCGGAGCATCACACCTGATTGAAGAAATGACAATAGTGAATTGATGTTAAGAGAAAATTTCCCGGTCTGTTTTCTCCCGGTTTATCCTTATGAAAAAGCCTCCTTCAATAACCATATATACAGATGGTGCCGCACAGGGTAATCCCGGACCGGGTGGGTACGGGATTGTCCTTATTTCAGGCAGGCACCGCAAAGAGATATCGCAGGGATATAAACTGACAACAAACAACCGGATGGAGCTGCTTGCGGTCATAGTTGCTCTTGAATCTCTGAAAATAGGTGGCAGCCATGTCACGATTTATACTGACTCCCGTTATGTTGCCGATGCAGTCAGTAAGCGATGGGTTTTCGACTGGGAAAAGAAAGATTTCAGAAAAAAGAAAAATCCCGACCTGTGGCAAAGGTTTCTTGTTGCCTACAGGAAACATAACGTGAAATTCGTATGGATTAAAGGACATGCCAGCATCCCCGAGAATGAGGTTTGCGACCGTCTGGCAGTGGAAGCCAGCAAACGCCCCTATCTTCTTGATGATCACGGGTATAGTCCTGAAAACTGATTTTCCTGATCAGAATATCCGGTGAATGGATAATATTCGGTGAATGCAGAATATCCGGTAAATGCAGAATATCCTGATTTTTACCGGTGGGTAGACGTTTATACTGTTCAAATCCGTACATTCAATGTATGATAACGGACAGTGAATCGGGAGACTGGTTTATTTAATACACATAAATACAGGTAATTATAATATATGGCACTTATATTGGTATTAAAATGCCAGGAAAAAAGTTTTATCATGCAATTTAACATTTATTGAAGAACCGGGAAAAACATGCTGAAGAACTATATCAGGATCGCATTACGCAATTTTTTCAGGCAATGGAGTTTCTCTTTGCTTAATATAGCAGGTCTGGCAATCGGGATGGCAACATCAATTCTGATATTTATCTGGGTGATTGATGAAGTGAGTTATGACAGGTTTCATGATAACCTTGAAGAGCTTTACAGGGTTTATGAAAAACAGGAGTATGCAGATCAGGATCCGCTGTTGGTATATAATACACCGGGTCCGCTTGCACCTGCTCTCAGAGAAAACTTCCCTGAATTAAAAAATGTATCCAGGTTCACACCTATATGGCGCCAGATGGTTTTCAGGCGGGGTGACAGGCTGCATCATGAGAGCAATGGCTATTTTGCAGATCCTTCTGTTTTTGAAATGTTCTATTTTGAGTTTATTTCAGGTGATGGCACAAATGCTCTTGATGGGCCCGACCAGATAATCCTGACCAGAGAAATGGCCGGGAAATACTTTGGTGATAATGATCCGCTGGGAGAAACCATAACAATTAACAACGATTATCAATTCATGGTATCGGCCGTTGTTGACAGACCATCCAATACGCATTTTAATTTTGATTTTATTGTCAGCTTTGAGACTAACATTGAAAGATTCTGGGGATTGGAGGTTACATGGACCAGCAACTCTTTTTTTACCTATGTTCAGATCGTTAAGGGAGTTGATTATCGTGAAACAGAAGAGAAGATAAGAGATTTCATCAAAGATCACCAGGAGCAGACAAGCCTTTTCCTTGAACCTTTGTCAAAATCTCATCTGTACAATATATGGGGAACAGGTGCAATGCAGAATGTAAGGATCTTTTCTGTTGTTGCTTTTATTGTCCTTCTGATTGCATGCATTAATTTTATGAACCTTTCAACAGCAAGGTCTTCCCGACGGGCCCGGGAGGTTGGTTTGCGAAAAGTGGTTGGCGGCAACAGATATCAGATAGCCTTTCAGTTTTTTGGTGAATCGGTGATGTATGCTTTAATCGCTCTAGCAATTGCCCTGGTGCTTGTTGAGCTGACAATCTCCGGTTTCAGTAATTTAGCCGGCAAGGAGCTATCTCTAAATTTGTTATCCCTGAAGACTTTAGCTGGATTGTTGCTGATAGCCCTTCTGACAGGAATATTTTCAGGCAGCTATCCGGCCCTTTTTCTTTCCTCTTTCAGGCCCGCTGCCGTACTTAAAGGTCAGTACATGGCAGGATCAGCAGGCCTTAGGAGAGCGCTGGTTGTTTTTCAGTTTGCTCTATCTGTTGTCCTGATAATAAGCACATTAATTATTAATAACCAGATGGATTATGTTCAAAATAAAAATCTTGGCTTTCAGAAGGAGAACATTGTCACTCTTTTTACAACTGCAATTACTGAGGTCAATAGAGGTACCCTGGTTCAGGAACTGGCATCGGTTCCGGGAGTTGAACTGGTCTCGGCTTCAAATAGTCTGCCATCACAGATAGGCAACTCCACCTATGGGATTAGCTGGGAAGGAAAGGATCCTGATCAACGTGTACTTTTCAATTTTCTGCAAACAGATTTTGGGTTTATTGAATGTTTTGGCATTGAAATAGTTGATGGCCGGAACTTTTCAAGAGAGTATGCTTCCGATTCGACTGCATATATTATCAATGAGAAGGCAGCTCATTTTATAGGAGGAGAAGAGATTATCGGGAAAAAATTCAATATGTGGGGCGTAGACGGGGTAATTATCGGGGTGGTAAAAGATTTTCACTTTCAGAATCTGAAACACCAGATCAATCCTCTGGTTATTCGTCTCAGTCCCTCTGATTCCCCGCTATTGCATCTAAGACTGCATGCCGGTTCAGTATTGCCGGCGATGGAGGATATTAAGAGAAAGTGGAGCCGGATCTGCCCGGATGACCCTTTGAATTATCGGTTTTTTGATCAGCAGTTTGACCGGATGTATCGTGCCGAACTGCGAATGAGCAGCATTCTTACGTGGTTTTCAGTGCTTGCAATATTTATTTCATGCCTTGGCCTCTTCGGACTGGCCTCCTATATGGCAGAACAGAAAACACGGGAGATAGGCATCAGAAAGGTTTTCGGTGCCGGAGTGCTGCAGATAATCGGACTGATGGTCATTGAATTCAGCCGTTGGGTGATTATTGCAATTTTTGCAGGTATTCCCGTTGCGTGGTATTTCACGGAGAGGTGGCTTGATAATTTTGCTTTCAATGCAGGGCAGGATGTATTTTTCTATATTGCTGCAGCCCTTACTGCCCTTGGAATTGCAATTCTTACCGTATCCTGGCAGGCTCTCCGCGCCGCACTGTCAAATCCTGCCGATTCACTGCGTTGTGAATAAACGGCCGTTACCTGTAACCATTTAATCCACTTGAGCGTCAAAATTAGAAAATTACCTGATGTTAAGAAACTATCTGATTATAGCTCTGAGGAATTTTACAAGGAAGCGTACTTTCTCTTTTATTAATATTGCAGGATTAGCAATAGGACTGGCATGCAGCATCATGATCCTGATGTGGGTTTACCACGAACTGAGTTATGACCGGTTTCATCCGGGTTACAAAGATATTTACCGCCTGGGCTTCAGGGCTGAAATTCTTGGTAACTCAATTGATGTACCGGTTGCGATGGCACCGCTTGCCAGGGTGCTGAAGGAATCATTTCCAGGTATAGATGACGTTGTAAGAATTGACATACCGCAGAAAATCAATCTGATTGTAAACAATGAACATTATGTTGAACCGCTTGTCTTAAGGGCTGATTCATCATTTTTTACATTTTTCGGGTTTGATCTTGAAACCGGTGATCCCGAAAAGGTGCTGATCGATCCTTTCAGTATCGTTATAACAAGGGATATGGCCAGTAAGTATTTTGGAAATGAAAACCCAGTTGGTGAAATTATCCGGTTAAACAATGACCGTGACTACAGGGTCACGGGAGTTGCAGCAAATCCTCCTTCAAACTCGCATATATCCTTTAATGCCGTGGTACCTTTCATGTCTCTGTATGAAACGCGTCCCCCGGGCTCCATGGAACAGTGGCTTAGTTTGTCTCACTTTACCTACTTCAGGACTGACCGTGGTTTTGAGGGAACAGCTTTTTTTGAAAGGCTGGCAGATCTTTTTGAAGAGAGGTTTGGTTCACAGGCCAGGGAATTTGGCATTGACCTTGATCCGTTCCTTCAGTCAGTCTCATCTATTCATCTGAACTCCGATATGCTTGTCGAGCTTACACCTCCCGGAAACAAAGCAAGTGTATATATTTTCCTTGCCGTTTCCATATTCATTCTTTCTCTTGCCTGCATAAACTTCATGAACCTCTCCACTGCAAAGGCATCACTCAGATACAGGGAAATAGGCATAAGGAAGGTTTCGGGAGCCTCCCGGTCGCAGCTTGTACGGCAGTTTCTGGGTGAATCGGTATTGTATACTCTGATCGCAGCTATGCTGGCGGTTCCTGTGGTTGAGCTCGCGCTTCCCTATTTTAATAATATCACAAATCTGGAGCTTTCTCTTTTCGGTGCCGGAAATATTCGTTTTTTGTCTGTTCTTCCACTTTTTATTGTAGTTGTGGGGCTTATTTCCGGGAGTTACCCCGCCTTTATTCTTTCTTCATGGAATCCGGTCAGGACTTTCAGGGGAGGCAAAACCGAATCTTCAGGCCGGTCCTGGCTGAGGAGCAGTTTAATTGTTTTCCAGATGATAATTTCAGTAACTCTTGTGATATGCACCTCGTTTGTTTGGAAACAGCTGAATTACATCAGCAGCAAGGACCTTGGGTTTAACAGGAATGGCAAGATAATAGTAAACCTTGTCACAAGGGACATGCGAAGCCGTCATAAAATTATTGAACAGCATTTGCAGGGTGTTCCCGGCGTGAATGGTATCTCGTTTTCCAGTTCATATCCCGGTACAGAATTCAGCCGTACTATCTTCAAGCCTGAAGGTGCGGATGAGGAATCTGTAATCAGTCTCTTCCAGGTTGACCCTCATTATATCGGCCTGATGGATATTAGCCTGGTCAGGGGAAGAAACTTTGATCCGGCTCTCGCCACAGATACTATGGCAGTTCTGGTAAACGAAACTGCAGTACGTTCATTCGGATGGACTGATCCTGAGGATATGACAATAGAGCGCTCCCGCAGTGAGGACGGATTTGAAACATACAATGTAATAGGTGTTGTTGGCGATTTTCACTTCCGGTCAATGCACCAGCTGGTAGAACCTCTTGTTATACATCTCCTGAAAGGTGCTCCAATGTATATGACCCTTGATATTTCGCCTGTTAATTTCCACCTTACCATTGATGAAATAAGAGAGGCCTGGAATGAAATAAATCCTGATGATCCTTTTGAGTTTACATTGTTGTCTGATGAATATGATTTTCATTACAGGTCGGAGATCCAAATGGGCCGGATATTTAACTTTTTCAGCATTCTGGCGTTCCTGATTGCTGCCCTTGGAATTTACGGACTTTCTTCATTCATGGTTGAAAGCAGAACGAAAGAGATCGGGGTAAGAAAGGTGTTCGGGGCACATGAAATATCGATTGCCATGGTCTTTTTCAAGCAATTCGGACTGTGGCTGATAATTGCAAATATTGTATCGTGGTTGCTGGCCTGGTATTTCACCGGGAGATGGCTCTCAATGTTTGCATACAGGATAGAAGTTTGGAATCCTTTTGTTTTTGCAGGTGCCGCATTGTTCTCGGTATTTGTTGTATTTATTGCTTCGGGATACCAGTCGCTGAAAGCGGCATTGATAGATCCTGCCAGATCGCTTCGATACGAGTGATGGTTCATGTTTTACCCAACCTGATAGTTAAATCAACTCTTCCGTCCTTGCCTTGTCGTCGGTTCTAACCCGATCAATATGCTTAGGTATGAGCAGGAGAAGTTGTTTTTTGGTAGTTTTCAAGTAACCTTAATCCTTTTCCGGTGGCAACCCCTCTTGTCATGTTGATAATTATGTTCTCATATAACTCAACAAGTGGAAACTTTCTATGTCCTGGAAACTTCTGGTCAGAAAGCATTGATAATTGTTCTATCAGAATCAGGGCAATGATCTCTTCTTTGATATCGGATCTGTAGACACCTTGCTCTTTCCCTTTTTTGAGAAGTTCCAGTATTAAATTAAAGGAATGAACTTTGCTTTGCTCAATTTTTTCTTTCCAGATATCAGGGTACAGCCGTTTAAGGTCAGAAAAATAATCCGGATTAATTCTTGCCAGCATTTTCGAACCATTTTTCAGCAAAGCCAGAACTGCTTCTATGATATTATCTGATTCCGAAACTATAAGATTATTAAGTTCTATATGCTCTTTCTGTGCCAGGTCAATAGTTGCCCTTATAAGCGAATCCTTATTTTTAAAATTCTCGTAAATAGTTCTTTTTGAGACTTTTATTTTTTTTGCAATATTGTCCATCTTTACCTTTTTCACCCCATTAAGCAAAAAGAGTTCTGCGGCTTCTCTTATTATTTTGTTCCGGACTTCCATATGATAGATTTTATTTTTAAAAAAATCTGAACGGTAATTAATTTTTCTGAATACCGGATTTGCTGATATTTTTGCAATATAGAAAAAATCGACAGAAAAATGTTTAACCTGAATAATTACTGCCAATGTAACATTATTAATTATTTGGCCGTACAATGTTCCGGTATCAGATTAATCAGAATTTCAAAGAAATGAAGAATTCATCAACCTTTACCAGAAATAAAACTGCAGGAAACTTCAAAATTGCCTTCTTTGCACTGGTTTTTATATTGTGCCTTGCTGTGCAATCATGCCACCTGTACCCAATTTGCCCGGCTTATGCAGAAGCAGAGGAAACAGATCAGCCTGCAGTTAATGCATAGCAATCTTTTCAGAAGAAATCCTCATCATTGCGCCGTGCTAAATCCGTGAGGTGTGGATTTAAAGGCGAACTAAATATAAAGTTAAAATTTAAATTAATGAAACACCTTTTAGTTTCCCTGCAGGTAACCAATCC
>SLKJ01000197.1 GCA_007134675.1 Bacteroidales bacterium | reverse complement strand
GAGGTTATTGCCCTGGATAATTTTCTGACCGGTACACGTGACTGGCTTGATGAGATGGTAAAAGACAATCCGCTTATAAAGCTTCATCACTTTGATATTATCAAGGATGATCCTGAATCAATCACCGGTATTGATAAAGCAAATCTTATCATACATGGTGCATCAATAGCTTCACCCACATTTTACCGGATATACCCTCTTGAAACTGTTGATGCAAATGTCACCGGTTTAAGACGCTTAATGGATTACTTCAGGGACAAAAGCATTGCTGGTATGCTCTTTTTCTCCAGCAGTGAGATCTATGGTGATCCATTCCCGGAATTCATTCCGACCAATGAGGAATACCGGGGTAACGTTGCAACCATGGGGCCAAGAGCCTGTTATGATGAGGCCAAACGGTTCGGTGAAACATTGTGTTATATTTTTGGCGAAAAATACGGTTTCCCTGTTTCCATAGCCAGGCCTTTCAATAACTACGGACCCGGCATGAATATAAATGACAAGAGGCTGCCCGCAGATTTTGCAAAATGCGTGCTCGAAGGCCGCGATCTGGTAATGTTTTCTGATGGTAAGCCGACCCGTACCTTCTGTTACATATCTGATGCGATTACCGGGTACCTGAAGATATTGCTGTACGGTAAAAAAGATGTTTTTAACATAGGGATCGACAAACCTGAGATATCAGTTATGGAGTTTGCAGAGCTTTTCAGGGAGAATGCAAAAAGATTATTTGATTATAAGGGCAAGGTTGAATTCGATGTACCGGAGGACTCACATTATATGACTGATAATCCGAACAGGCGTTGCCCGGATATTGCAAAAGCAAAAAATATTCTGGGATATGATCCCGCCATATATGTTAATGAGGGCATTGGCCGTTACCTTGAGTTTTTACAAATTAATAAAGGAGGTTTAATATGATTTCAATATTAGGATTGGGTTTTGTAGGCCTTACCACCGGCCTTGGTTTTGCCAAAAAGGGATTCAAAACATACGGTTTCGATATTTCCGAGGAAAGGCTCAACAGTTTGAAAAACTACAAGGTACCCTTCTTTGAGCCTCATTTAGAGGATGTTCTGACGGAGACCATGAATAAGACATTTTTTCTTGACACACCTTTTGAAGAAGCTATCCGCAACAGTGATGCAGTATTTATCTGTGTCGGGACACCAGAGAAGGAAGATGGCAGTGCTGATCTGACATATCTTCTGGCCGCCATTGACCAGATAATCGACGTGGAAACTGACCGCTTTCAGGTTCTTGTGACAAAATCGACTGTACCACCCTCTACTGTAACAAATGAAGTAATACCTTACGTTCAGGAAAGGCTGAAATCCAGTAAAAACAGGAAAGTGGGCTTTGCCTCCAATCCCGAATTTCTGCGTGAAGGATACTGCTGGGAAGATTTTATTGAACCTGACAGGGTTGTTATAGGTGTTGAGGATGAGCAATCCAAGGTCATTCTTGACAATATCTACAAACCGTTTAATGCTCCCGTGCATTACGTTAATTACAATACTTCCGAGTTTATAAAATACCTTTCAAATACACTGCTCTCAACCATGATCAGTTATTCAAACGAAATGTCGATGGTTGCAGATGCAATAGGAAAAATTGATGTGCAAAGCGCTTTCAGGATACTGCATGAGGACAAGCGCTGGTACGGATCACCTGCTCCGATGAAGAGTTACGTATATCCGGGTTGCGGGTACGGGGGTTATTGCCTTCCCAAAGATACAGCTGCGCTTGTCAGTATATCGGAGAAAAACGGGTTCAGGCCCCCCATGCTTTCGGCCAATATAAATATCAACAGCAACATAAAATCACATCTGGTTGATAAGATCGATGGCACGATTGGGTATGATGAGCCACTTGGCATACTTGGCCTCTCTTTTAAACCCGCTTCGGATGATGTCAGGCTCACACCTGTAAAGGATATTATAGAACTATTATTGGAAAAAGGGTTCAGGAACATTTATGCATATGACCCTATAGCCAGTGAAGAGTTTAAAAAACATTACCCTGAGTTCCGGATCAATTATCTTGAGTCACTTGATGAGATTGTTGATAAGTGTGACCACCTGGTTTTACTGACAGCCTGGGATGAGTTCAGGGATAACAGTGAGTTGTTGAAATCAAAAAACTTGTTTGATTTCAGATACTCTTTGTAAATTACATTAAATAGTTATGATTATAGTTGATAGCCAGTTACAAAAAAGAGAGCAGGCAGGTAGTCCTATCAGGGTCGCTATTATTGGTGCCGGTGCCATGGGGATGGGAATGATCAACCAGATAAACCGCCATACACCTGGTATGAAGATTGTTGCTACATTCGACCGAGCACCTGATAAGGTTGTAGCAGCTTATAAAGCCTCAGGTATAAACGATTATGTTTTAGCCGGTGGAGACATAAAGTCAGCTCAGGATGCCATTAATTCCGGGAAACCTCTGATAACAGATGATATTGATCTTTTGCTTGAATTAAATGGTTTTGATGTTTTGGTTGAAGCGACTGGGGCTATTGAATTTGCGCTGAGTACGATCCTGAAGGCATTTGAGAAGGGAATAAATGTCTTGTCATTCAATGCCGAGCTTGATTCGACCTTTGGCCCTCTATTGAAAAAAACTGCAGAGGAAAAGGGGGTAAGATACAGCCTGGGTGACGGTGACCAGCCCGGTGTTACCATGGACCTTTACAGGTATGTAAAGGGTTTAGGTTTTGAGCCACTGCTTTGCGGAAATATAAAGGGTTTACAGGATCACTACAGAAATCCGGAAACCCAGAAAGGATTTGCAGCGCAATGGGACATGACCCCTGAAATGGTTACAAGCTTTGCTGATGGCACTAAAATTTCTTTTGAGCAATCATGCGTGGCCAATGCAACAGGCATGAGAGTGGCCAAAAGAGGCATGCTCGGATATAACTTTGATGGCCATGTAGATGACATGAAGCATATGTATGATATTGACATGCTGAAAGAGGCAGGAGGTATCGTTGATTATGTAGTTGGGCCCAAACCCGCCCCGGGCGTCTTCATATATGCCACAACCGATGACCCGAATTCTGTGAAGTTTTTAAAATACGGTAAACTGGGTGACGGCCCGCTATATAGTTTTTATATACCATATCACCTTTTATTTTTTGATATAGCAAGCTCAATATGCAGACTGGTTGACTTCAATGATCCGGTAATTGTGGCTAAGGGGGGACCGGTTGTTGATGTAGTCGCAACCGCCAAGGTTGACCTTAATCCGGGTGATGTCCTGGATGGTTTAGGGGGGTTTAAAACCTATGGCCTGTGTGAGAATCATGATGCAGCCTCTTCCCAGAGGCTGCTGCCAATGGCACTGGCAAATGGAGCAGTTTTAAAAAGAAAAATAAAACGTGACGAGGTGTTAGGATATGATGACGTGGATATTGATGAATACTCTTTAGTTTATAAGATGATAGAAAAGCAGAAAAATATTTTTTATTAAAAGAGTTTTTCAATCTCTGAATTGTTGTTTTTAAAGGACAAGACGATGTATGTTAGAAAGTTAAAAATATTTTTATTGTTGGTTATAGCTGGACTATTTTCATTTACTGTATTAGTCCCAGCCAGTGAAAAACCAAGGATTGTCATTCTCTCAGATATTAGCGGTCATGATGAGCCCGATGATTATCAGTCATTTATAAGATTTTTATTATACAGTAACGAATTTGATGTCGAGGGAATTATTGGAACAGGTTCCGTTTTTGGTCCTGATAGAGGAGATATTGAGCATTTCAATACAATTATTGATGCCTATGGAGAAATCAGAAACAATCTTCTGCTTCACAAAGAAGGCTTTCCTGCTGTCGATGAACTTAAATCAGTAGTTAGAAGTGGTCAGCGGGGGACAATCGGGATGGCTGGAGTTGGTAACGGCAAGAATACACCTGGCTCAGATTTGATTATTGAAGCTCTTTTACGTGATGATTCAAGGCCGCTATGGGTCACTATATGGGGAGCTACCGGAACACTTGCACAGGCATTATGGGATATAAAAAATAATAGAGGCTTTAGTGAATCTGAAATAAATGAAACTATATCAAAATTAAGGGTTTATGATATTGCCGGTCAGGATAATGCCGGGGGATGGATTACCAATACATTTCCTGACATATTTTATATAAGGTCTTCCGAACAGTTTTTAGGATTTGCACAGGGGGTTATCAGTGACGCCCAGGGTGGGAACATAAGTGTTGCCAATGATGGTTGGTTTGCAAATAATATCATGAATCAGGGTAGCTATGGCTCCATATACCCTTCAAGAAAATTTATGTACGAAGGGGACTCTCCTTCATTTATGCATCTTATACCAAATGGTCTGTCTGATCCTGAAAGAGTTCACTATGGTGGCTGGGGTGGCAGATTTCAAAAGGAAAAAATAAAAAATCCTGAAACGTACAGAGGATCAAACGTAAATGAAAGCGCTTTTCATGATTTTTACATGTATAATGATGCAACCGATAAATGGATTTATAATGGCACAACTTACAACAATGTTTTTTGTGCCTTATTCAGGTGGAGGGAAGAGTATCAGTATGACTTTCAGGCAAGGATGCAATGGGCAATGTTATCATACAGCGAAGCTAATCATAATCCTGTTGCTATAGTTAATGGTGATAATACGAAAAATATTATTTATAAAACAGTGCAGCCTGGCAGCGAGCATATACTTGATGCTTCGGGTTCATTCGATCCTGACGGAGACAATCTTTCCTTTGATTGGATTTATTACCGGGAACCAGGAAATTACCCTGGTGATATAAATATAAATAATCCGGATTCTAAGATAGCTTCCATACAAATTCCTGCTGATGCCGCTAATTATGACCTTCATGTAATTTTAAGAATTAAGGATGATGGAATTCCTTCACTTTTCGCATACAGACGTGTTGTTTTTTCAGTGCAGGGCTCAGCGTCCGGATCTGTTCCTGCAGGTCCGACTAACCTTGCAGTTGAAAAAGTAAAGCAGTTGAGCGCTGTACTTGTATGGGATAATAATACTGATAACGAAGATAACTATATAATTGAAAAGTCTTTAAATCAAAACAGTGGGTTTGCCGTATATAACATTATTAGTTCCAACAGCGATAATCATATTATTACCGGACTTCGACCCGGTACCTCATATTATTTCAGGATAAAAGCAATAAATGAATCAGGCAGTTCTCCCTACAGCAATATTGTAAATGTTGTTACTGATAACTATTCGGTTGATGGCAGGATTACTGACGGGCTGATGGTTTTGTACCGCTTCAACGAGCGATCGGGCTCTATTGTTAATGATGTATCAGGTTATGGAGAACCTTTGAACCTGGTGATAGAAAACACCTCAAATGTTGAATGGGATAATAGTAAGGGGCTTTTGGTAAATTCACCGACAGTTATCAGATCTGCCGGCTTTGCTGATAAGATTATTAATGGCAACAAAGAAACAAATGAAATAACAATAGAGACGTGGATTGAAACCTCCAAAGTTGATCAAAACGGTCCCGCAAGAATAGTTACACTATCAAAAAATACAAATTCAAGGTTATTTACTGTTGGTCAGGAAAATATTCAAAACAAATATTTATTTGATGTAAGAGTAAGAACAGATGATGAGAACGGACTACCCTCCTTACAAACATCCAACTCCTTCAGTAAACCAGAGATTCGTCATCTTGTATACATCCGTGATTCAAGCGGGGAAGAGTACATATATGTAAACGGACAGAGGGTTGCTTCCGGAATAAGAAAAGAGGATTTTAAAGATTGGTCTGAGAATAACTATTTTGCACTTGCAAATGAATTGACAGGCAACAGAAGTTGGTTGGGTAAGTACTTTCTGGTAGCAGTTTACAATCTGGCAATTGATAGTGAAGATGTAATACAGCATTATTATGCCGGACTTGAAAATGAAGTTGTTTCCTCTAAAATTCCTGAAGTTAAAGAAGCAGAAATTGTTTTGTTCCCAAATCCTGCAGATAATTTTTTATATGTCAGGTATAGTAACCAGGGAAGAGCTATTAGAGTAAAAATATTTGATTCAAATGGGAAGATTCATAAAATAAGCCAGGATAACAATGCAGCGGGATATTTTCAAATTGATATATCAGGTTTGCCTGATGGAACATATTTTTGTGTCATATACGATGAAAATTCTAATATCACAGGCAAGGGACAGTTTATCAAATTGAATTAACTTATCATAATACCAATAATAAATAAACTTAGCTATGGCCACCTCTGTAGAATACGAAAATAGTTTAGTCTCTGTAATTATACCTGTATACAATGGAGGTGCTTATCTCCATGAGTGTCTGCAAAGTATAAAAAATCAATCTTACCGGAATTTTGAATGTGTAATAAACAATAACAAAAGCAAAGACAATACCCTGGAGATTGCTGAAGAATTCGCCAAACAGGATAACAGATTCAGGGTTTTCAATAATGACACTTTTTTAGGACAGACAGAAAACTGGAATCTAGCTCTTTCCAGGGCTTCTGATGAGTCCAGATATATTAAGATAGTGCCTGCAGATGACTGGTTATTTCCCGAGTGTCTTACTGAAATGGTGAGTATTATGGAGAAATATCCAAATACAGGTATTTGCTCATCCTATCGTTTAGACGATACAAAAGTTAAATGCGATGGACTGGATTATTATAAAGGTCCGGTATACCCGGGGAAAGAGATCCTGCGCAGGCAACTTGTCAAAGATGTTGAAGTTACCGGCTCAATCAACACTGTTATGTACAGGAAATCGGTATTGAAAAAGCTGCCGGATTACCCCGATGTTTTTAACATTGGGAGTTATCATATAGATACAATCCTTGCTTATGAGGTATTGAGAATTTCTGACCTTGCTTTTGTTTTTAAAGTTCTCAGCTATACTCGTCGTCATAATGAAACATATACAAGAACAATTTCTGAAAAGTTTAAAACAAGATATTATGCTTCTGATACATTTTTGTACAGGCACCTCGACCTTTTTCCGGACTTAAGACCATATTATAAAAATCACCGGCTTGAATATGCATTTTATCTCCTTAAGTGCCGGATACTTCTCAATAAAAAATGTTTGGACTGGCACAATAAGTTCCTTGAAAATCCAATTACGTTTCCGGAATATTTTAAATCAATTCTGTCAAGACTTTTTCTGTTGAACAGGCTTGTAAGGAATAGAAGGAGAACGATGTGAAAAACGTTGATTTAATTGAATATATGGTTATATTCCGTTAAGCTGCGGGAAAACAAATTTGCCCTGATTCGTGAATATTAGCCTTTTGTAACGCCAATAACCAATATTTCAATTTAATCTAATACAGAAAACTTCTAAAGTGCCATAAAGCTGGCATTTCACTATATGCAACATAATATTTTTTGAAGACTAGTGATCTGAAATGAAAATTTTGGTTGTAACAGATAAAAAATATCTGAATCCGTATACCTGCGAGCTGATGAATCATATGTCAGAGAGGCTGAATAACGGGAAAGTTGTGGTGGGAATCAGTGAGTTCTGGAATTCGGATGCAACGTTTGATATTATCCATTTCCAATGGATTGAAGAGTTATTTGACTGGGACGATTACAACATGGAGAAAGTGGTTTCGCTTCTCGAAAGAATTGACCATTTTAAAAACAGGGGAGCTTCAGTAGTCTGCACAATTCATAATTTGTACCCGCATAAACTACTTCTAGAACAGGGCTGTGAAATGTATATGAAGGTTTTTCAAAAAACCGATCTTTTTGTTCATCTGGGTAAAATAAGCAAAAAGATCTTTGCTGAGGTGTATGGTGGAGAGTTAGTTAAGAGCAAAAGACATGTTGTAATACCCCACGGGTTGTATGACTCTTTTGAAAAAAACGTCGACAGAAATTCGGCCAGGTCTTATTTTGGAATAAATGAAAAGGATTTCGTATTGCTTGCATTTGGCAGGATCAGAAACTTTGAGGAAGAAAGATTGATATTTGATGCTTTCCGGGCACTTAAAACCAAAAGAAAAAAAGTCATCATACCGTGGTATAATTTTAGTAATCAGAGGTTAGGGAGACTGATTCAAAAGGTCAGGCTGGGTTTTACTAAAAAGGTTATCGCAAAAAGCGGGTATATAAAAAAAAAGATGGTGCCTTACTATTTTGCAGCATCTGATATAGTTCTTATTCCACGAATCAACATTCTTAATTCGGGAAACCTTTTTCTGGGATTTTTCTATGAAAAAGTTGTTACAGGTCCAGGCACCGGGGTTGTAGGGGAAATATTGAAGGAAACAGGCAACCCTTATTTTATTCCCGGAGACAAAAGATCATTGTCACTCGCAATAAATAATGCAAAAAAATTGGCTGAAAGCAGCAACAAAGGTCATGAAAATTTTCTTTATGCTAATGAAAGATTCAACTGGGGTATTATTTCAGAGATGCATATAAAAGAATATGAGTCGATAATAAAAACTTGATATATTGACATTCAGACGCCAATTTTTTAAAGATGTTGTTACTCTGGGGGGGTATAATTACAGCACCCAGGTTATTAATTTTATGGCAACTGCTGTTCTTTCCAGACTGCTTTTGCCTTCAGAGTATGGCGTTGTTGCGTTAGTAACAGTCTTTACCGGGTTTATAATGATCTTTACCGATGCAGGCCTTTCTTTCGACGTTATCAGGAGTGATTACAAGAAAGCATACCACAAGTCTATAAGCAACCTGGCATTTTTAATGGGGATTGCTCTCTTTCTGCTGATGTGTTTGCTTGCATACCCGATAGCTCTTTTTTATGACAACATGCAATTAATTTTCCCTACAATTGTGCTCTCTTCTCTTTTTATTATCAGGACTATAAACATAGTTCCTTTTGCCCTGCTTTCAAAAGAGCTTGAGTTCAACTATCTGGGAAGGACGGCTTTTATTGCCAACCTGCTTTCTATTGGGTTCATGATTGCTTTTGCCTATTTCGGTCTTTCATACTGGGCACTGATCCTACCTCAGATTGTTGCTTCTGTGTATACCTACTATTTCTACTCCCGGAAGGCGGACTTTCGTTTTCGACTTTATCCCCACAGGTATACAGTGGCAGGATTCAGAAAAGCAAAGAGTATAATGGGCAATCTTACTGGATTCAATCTTATTAACTACTGGGCAAGAAATGCTGATAATTTGATTGTCGGAAGAGTTTATGGCGAAGTGTCTCTTGGAATTTACAACAGAGCATATCGTCTTTTGACCCTTTCACTTAGTCTTATAACAGGATTGTTCGGCAAGGTTTTGTATCCGAGTTTAGTAAAGCTTCAATCGGAGGGAGGTCCTATACAAAAAGAGTATCTTAATGTTCTGGGGATCATAAGCCTGTTGAATTATCCAATTGCTTTTATTCTGATTGTTCTTCCGGAGACTTTTGTTTATATCCTCTGGGGTGAAAACTGGATGGAAGTAGCGCCTTTTTTGCCCTATTTTGGATTGCTTGTTTTAAGTCAGACATTAATATCAACCACCGGACACATATTTATTCTTTTCAGAAAAGAAAATGTAATGATGTATGTCGGGGTTGTGTCTGCCGTAATAATGGTGGCTGCCATCATACTGGGTTCTTTATATTCAGTTCTGGATATTGCAAGGTTTTATAGTTTAAGCTATCTGGTTCTAATTATTCCGATTAATCTGGTATTTGGTTTTGGAAAAACTTTCGGGTTTGAACCACGCAAAGTGATTAATTTCTGGCTTCCGAAACTTCTTTTGTATCTGGTAATGCTTTTCTCTATCTGGAACGACATATATGTTATATCTGTAACAGCAATTTCTCTCTATTTGGTGCATCTTCTGTTTTTTCAAAGAAACGATATTAATGAGTTTTTTGCTTTTTTAGGTAAAAAGGCAGTTGAATTAAAAAATAAGTTTTATTTCAGGAATAATTGACCGTAAATCTTATTTTTACAATACGATGAACGAAAAACCAGTAATTATAGTTGCTGCCTATAACCGGGTACATTCCCTGCAGAGACTTCTTTACTCACTAAGCAGAACATCCTGTCCGGAAAATACGAAACTTGTAATAAGTATTGACTATTCAGATGATAATATTGCAATAGTTGATTGTGCAAATCAATTCGAATGGAATGCAGGTGATAAAGAGGTAATTGTGCATCCGGTCAATTTAGGATTAAAAAATCATATTTTATCTTGCGGTGATCTGACAGAAAATTACGGATCGGTAATTATTCTGGAGGATGACTTGTATGTTTCTCCCTTTTTCTTTGATTACACTTTACAGGCACTTGATTTTTACAGTGATGATGAAAATATATCAGGTGTAGGGCTGTTTAATTACATGCACTTAGACAGGGTCAGTTCTGAGCCTTTCTCCCCTGTGGCTGATGCAAATGATGTGTACTTTATTCAGTATGCATGTTCATGGGGGCAGGCATGGACCCATGAACAGTGGGTGAGGTTCAGGGAATGGTATGATACCAGCCCTGATCTGTCTCTTATTCCGGGAATTCCAGAAAATGTTCTCAAGTGGCCTGATAGAAGCTGGAAAAAATACTTTATCGGATATGTGGTTCTTTACAATAAGTATTTTGTCCTGCCGAGGGTGTCATTGACTGCAAATTTTGATGATATTGGTACGAACAGGACATTGTCTACATATCAATTACAGTCAGTTCTGCTGGTTGATCAAAAAAAATTTCAGTTTTGTCACTTAAAAGAGTCTCTTGCCGTTTATGACTCTCATTTCGAAATAATGCCTGATATAATAAAAAGGTTTAACAAGGTTTTCGACGGGTATGATTTTGCTGTTGACATATATGGTTACAAAAATCCTGATAAGATAAAAGAGAGTTTTTTGCTCACCACCAAAAAAAGCAGAAATATATTACACGGTTATGCCAGAGAGATGAAACCTCATGAAATGAATGTTATTTTCAACATTCCGGGTAGAGACATTGTTTTATGCAGGAAGGATGAGCTTATACCAGAATCAGGCAGAGATAAGATATTAACTTATGTGAAGAAGTTTAATTATTATTACAGAAATGTCTTCTCATTCAAAGAGTTGATGCGGTTTGCCCTTTTCAGGGTCTACCGGCTACTGGGCTTTTTCGACAAATTCCATAAAGTACCCAGATGATAAAAGTACTTATAATATTTTTTATCCTGTTGAGTTCTGCCTCATTCTTCAGGATTATATTTTTGCCTGATAATTTGATTTATCTGATTCAATTCGGAGTTGCTGCCATGATGTTTGCAGTAATTGTGGTAGATCAGATATACGGTAAGGAAAAGAAAATGGAATTGAATTTTAAGCACCCCGTATTACTTATTTTTACTGGGGTGTTTTTGAGTATGATTATTGCAAATGCCTATCATAACCAGAGTTATATTTTAACTTTCTGGGCACAGCGGTTTATGTATTTCTATCTTTTCTATTTCTTCCTTCATGTTTTGAAACCTGATATAAAAGAGCTGCAAAACATTGTGCTTGCATTGGGTATTCTCTATGCTCTTTCTTTTTTGATACAATACATTATTTTTCCCTCGATACTTTTTAATGTCAGACAGGATGTTGAAAGGGGGACAATAAGAATATTCATCCCGGGGTCTTCCTTTATGGGGCTATCCCTTTTTATGTGTCTTCAGAGATTTTACTCACAGAATAAGGTGCGTTATATTTTTCTCGTTGTTCTTTTTATTTCGATCATGATACTCACAGGTACGAGGAATTCCCTATTAATTACTTCTCTTGCTGTGTTGGCTAGTTTGATTTTCAGTGATGTAATCAGATCAAGATACGTTATTTATTCTCTTGTTTTAATTGCAACAATCCCTCTCTTTTTTATTTTCGAGGAGATTTTTGTTGGGATGATTGGTGTTTCAGAAGAACAAGCAGCAGATTTTCAGGAAAATGTCAGAATACGGGCCACAAGATTCTTTTTAACTGATTTTTTCCCGAATACACTCGCATATTTTTTTGGTAATGGCCAGGATCATATGGGATCTGTGTACGGAATTAATATTAACATTTATAAAATGGCATATGGATTTTACCAGTCTGATATAGGAATTATTGGGGATTTTTCGAAATTCGGGCTTTTTTTTGCAGTCGGAGCAATATGGTTGCTTGTAAAGGCATGGAGAGCACCTGTTAGCTCCGAAAACTCATATATTAAGTTTTATCTGTTAAACTCAACACTTGCTTTGCCGGTTGCCGGTGTATTCTCAAATCCTTTTTCCATAGCGGTGCTATGTGTAATCATGTATATTTTGGATATCAACATTAAAGAGAAAAAGCATAAAGGAGATTTAAAACCGGGTGGCGGGTGATTTCAAATTCTGATATTTCATGAAGAATTCAATTATTTTAATGTTATGCCTTATTAGCTGCAGCATAACAACCTCAGATGATATTACTGTTAATTTAAGGAACTCCAATTTTAATGGCATTAAACCTTACAGTGAAAATTCCAGATACTGGGAATATAAGGGGAAACCGTTATTGTTGCTTGGCGGCTCTTATGAGGATAACATGTTTCAGTTTCCCAATTGGTATTATGAAAGCGAAAAATATAATCCTCCAATGGGTTTGACAACATGGACTTTGGAAGAGCATCTTGATGAACTTGTAAGTCGTGGAGGCAATTATATCAGAAATACGATGTCATCAAGAAATAGGGGGAACAGGTTCCCTTTTAAGAAGATCTCAGGTACACCGGGAGATAATCAACCCACAGATACTTACGACCTTGATCAATGGGATGATGAATACTGGAATAGATTTGAAAATTTTCTTAACAAATGCTATGACAGAGATATAATTGTCCAGATAGAGATATGGGACAGATTTGATTTTTACTTAACCGAGGCGGAAAGCTGGGGGCCTGAAGTCAGAGGTATAGACAATACCGGATGGGAGTCCAATCCATATAATCCCCTTCGGAATATTAATTATACAGCAGCAGAGTCAGGGCTACCCGAAGTAGTAAATTATTTGCCGGGGACAAGTCCGTCGCCACATTCGTTTTTTTATAGTGTGCCAGCATTACAGGGACATCAATATGCCAGCGAGCCGATAGTATTGTATTATCAGGAAAAGTATGTTGAAAAAATGCTGTCAATATCACTGAATTATCCGAATGTTCTTTATTGTTCGAATAACGAAACTCCTCAACCAATGGAGTGGGGTAGGCATTGGATACAATTTTTGAGGGACAAAGGTGAAGAAGCCGGTAAGACAATTTATGCTTCCGATATGAGAAGAGATCATAATTTTAACAGGGGAGGGCACCCAGAGGTTATGAGTGATGAATATTATGATTTTTTCGAGGCCTCACAAAGTAACACCAAAAACGGTGATGAGCATTATGATGCATTGATTTATACATGGAAACAAATAAAACTCGGTGATAAGATCAAGCCTGTGAATATTGTGAAAATTTATGAAACAGGCAGTGAACCGCCAAAGCGGATGTGGAGGTCAATATTTGCAGGAGCATCTTCGGCCAGATTTCACAGACCCGGATATACTCAGTATTTTTGGGGCATAGGCTTAAACAGCATTGCAATGACAAATGTAAAAAGCCTGAGGATGTTTACCGATGAAATGAATATATTCAGATGTGAACCTGATAATACACTGTTAAGTAACAGGGCATCAGGTGAGGCTTATTGCATGGCTGAGAAAGGGAAACAATATGCCGTTTATTTTAGCAACGGAGGCAGTGTTAATCTTGATATGACTGGGGCGTCAGGTGAATTTGATTTAAAATGGTTAGACATAGCAAATAGTGATTGGGGAGCAACATCCACTATATCAGGAGGAGGTATGGTAACACTTGCAACACCTGGTAGCGGACAATGGGCGGTTTTAATTAAAAAGTAAGAAGAGAAGTGGGTTATTTTTTTTCAGACTTTGATGATTGTTTTTTCACACCCATGGCATTAAGAAACTTCCATTTGAAAAAACCTCCTATATATCTGAAATACCTGTTCAACAGAAAAATATATGCCCTGGCGGAACCTGCATGTTTATTATAAAAAAGAAAATCTTTTTTTATATTATAATTAGATTTAATGTCCGTAAGTGACTTGTAGAGGTCACTGAACCTGCCTTTGTGCTTAATTCCTGTATTTGTGTTATCATTATATATTATTAGCCTGGGAGAAACGATTAGCCTAAAGCCACCTTTTTTAGCTCTGTATGTAAAATCGCTGTCACCATGATATTGAGGGAAGTTTTTTTCATCAGGCATTCCTATTATTTCAAATACTCTTCTGTGTACAATAGTACCCATACCCGGTAACCAATCTGTTTCAATAGGAGTTCTGTAAATATCAGAGTCTTCCTGCAGTTCTCCATACATGCCACGACGACCTGATACAGGGTCGAATTTCCCTCCCATCCCCCAAATACGATTGTCTTTGAGGGTGTAAACCTTTGAGCCCAAAATTACATCTTTACCATGTTCTTTAATTACATTTTCAATTTGGTCGAGATAATCATTAGCCGGTTTAATATCATTGTTCCACCACAAAATATATTCGGCGCTTAACTGTTTAATGGCATAGCTTATTCCCATATTTATACCGCCGGTCCACCAGAGATCTCCTTTACCATGAAGTAAATGAACTGAGGGGCAGTTTTCCTTAATCCAGGGAGATGTTCCATCTGTTGATCCGTCATCTACTACTATAATCTGGAAAATATGATCCTTTGCTTTAGACAGGGAAATTAAAGAAAATAGAGTTGACAGGCACTGTTTTGTATATTCAAGTCCATTGAAGACCGGAATAATAATAGCAATGGTTTTTTTGCTGGTCATTGTAATAGCTTTGCTTCTTTTCTTTCGAATAAAAAATAGTCAATATAAACTGGCAGAAAGTTAATTCTTTTTGGGTATTTTATCATAGAACAATAACACCGTAAGTTAAGTGAAAAAAACATAACTTTAATGTACCCTGACCGTATAAGATAAAAATTATTTGTTGATTTATGATTTAAGTATGATTGGACTTGCAACTATAAAATGGACAAGCCGTTAATTGGGCACAATTAATTTTAAATCATCACAATAAATAAACTTCAGAAAAGTCAACTTTCAAGTATAGAGGTGAATTATAGAATAGCTTATATAACTTCTAAAGATCCATTTGATAAAAAGGTGTCTTCAGGTGTATATTATTACCAGTCAGCCGCTTTAGAAAAATATTGCGGTAAAGTATATTTTCTCGGACCTGTTAACAATGTAATTATAAATATAATTCGCAAGTCGATTAATTTTTTGCAAATATTTTTTGAAAAAAAATACAAACATTCTCACAGCGTTATAATATCAAAGATTTATGGCCGGGTCTTCTCGAAAAAGCTGGGTAATGGAGAGTTTGATTTAGTTTTTGCCGACAAGGCTTCATGTGAAATAGCACATCTTAAAACTAACACACCGGTAATATATTCGACAGATGCCACTTTTAATCTGTTACAAGGCTACTATCCGGGTTTTAAGAAATTATCAGGGATATCTGTGAGAGAAGGAAACATAATTGAGCAAAAGGCTGTAAATAAGTCATCTTTGGTTATATGTACTACCAAATGGGCAGCATCTTCGGTACAAAATGATTATAATTATCCTTCAGAAAGAATTCATGTCTTACCCAGAGGTGCAAATCTTGATAGGATCCCGGACAGAGAAATAGTAAACAAAAAGAGAAAAACATCTGTGTGCCGCTTGCTTTTTATTGGTAAGGAATTTAAAAGGAAAGGATTTGATATTGTATACAAAGCGAAGGAATATATAAGGTCCCGGGGAGTTCCTGTTAAACTGGTCGTTGTTGGTGGCGTACCGCCTGAAAGTTTTCATGATGAAGACATGGAGATTATTGCTTATATTGATAAAAATACCGAAAATGGCATAAATGAATTTGACAGGGTAATGTTCAACTCAGACTTCCTATTGCTTCCAACAAGGGCGGAATGCATGGCAATAGCAATATGCGAAGCTGCAGCTTATGGAGTCCCGGTAATTACAACTGATACCGGGGGGATAAGTGAGGGTATAAAAAATGGAGTCAATGGATATGCACTGAAATATGATTCAGACCATACTGATTACGGTGAAAAAATAATCAGTATATTTTCTTCAGATGAAAAGTACTACAGTTTAGTAAGAGGAAGTAGGAGTATGTTTGAAAAAACCATGAACTGGGATGTCTGGGGAATCAATTTTAAGAGAATCCTTGATAGAAGTGGCATTTTAAGCCAGAAATGATTTATGAAAAGATTATAGAAACCATTATATAATTCTTCACCATTATTTAATGTAGATTTTTAAAAGACAATAGCAATGGCTGTGGGGATAATTAAAAAAATATTTAAAAATATCCATTTTCTTAATCATAAGACAATTTACTTAAACTTTAAATATTTGCCGATAAAGCAAGCTATTTATCTGCCTCTATTTGTTAGTTATAAAGTCAAGTTACGCAAGGTAAAAGGAGAGGTGATAATCAAATGCTCAGTGAAACCCGGTTTAATTAAACTTGGGTTATCAGAAATAGGGTTGTATGATAAAAAGCATAACCGGGTAGTCTGGGAAAATGGAGGTACAATAACCTTTAATGGGGCTGCAATATTTAAATATGGATCTGTCTTAGTTGTTGGTCCAAAGGGGAAACTGGAACTTGGCAGTAATTTCCGTTTTTCTTCGGGTAGTGTGATCGTATGTTATAAAAGTCTAAAAATTGGGGACAATTGCAGGGTTTCCTGGGATACTCAAATAATCGACTCTGATTTTCACAGAATATTCGATAAAGATGGTGTACATATTAATCCTGATAAAGAGATAGTAATCGGCGAAAATTGTTGGATTGGCAATCGTTCCACAATTAGTAAAGGAACCTTGCTGGGCAGGGATACTGTGGTGGCTTCCAATTCTCTGGTAAACAGAAGATTTCAAGCCTCAAATGTTATTATTGGAGGTATCCCGGCCAAAATTATCAGATCCGGAATTAGCTGGGGAGAATGATTGAGTTAAAAACAGAGAAATCCACTAAGTATTAAGATCACATGAAATACAGTTATTTAAAATTTAAAACCTGGTTGAATAATTATAAATCTGATGACGGACGAATATATTTTATGAGATTTCTGCCTCCGTCAATAAATAAAGTATATGCTGATTTTAAATTATTTGTTGACAAAAAAAGGGGATACCCGAAATTAAAGGCATTATTTAATAAACGAATCGGTTATAAATTGAATCTGGATAATCCAAGGTCTTTCAATGAGAAGATTATTTGGAAAAAACTTTATGACCGAAATCCCCTTCTTACAGTAACTGCTGATAAATACGAAGTTAGAGGCTATTTAAAGAATATTCTCGGAGATGAGGAAGCTGATAAATTAATTGTTCCAGTATATTATGTTACAAGTGACCCGCATAAAATTCCGTTTTCTCAGTTACCGGACAGGTTTGTAATAAAACCAAACCACGGAAGCAGAATGCACATAATTCATAAAGGAGATAAACCTGTTTGCAGAGAATACATCCAAAGAAAATGCAAAGAATGGCTTCGAACAAATTATGGTTTTTATCACTATGAATGGGCATACAGAAATATTAAGAGAAAAATAATTTTAGAAGAACTTCTTGAAACTGGAGATGGGAGCTTACCAATGGATTACAAATTTTACTGCTTTAATTCTAAATGTCGTCTTATTCGTGTCTCAGATAATCGTTTTGGTTCTGATGACAATTCAGCTTATTTGGATATCGAATGGAATTTACTCCCCGTCGTTAACCCCGGTTATAATAGTGAAAATATTGAGTTTAAAAAACCTGCAAATCCGGATTATCTTATTAATCTTGCCGAGAAAATTTCTGCAGACTTTGATGCAGTAAGGGTTGATTTCTATTATTGCGATGGCCGGGCTTTTTTTAGCGAACTTACTCATTACGATGGCTCCGGATTAGCAAGATTTGAACCTGAAAGTTTTGATTTTGAACTGGGATCTTTTTGGAAGATCCTTCCGGAGTATTGGAAAAGAAAAAATTAAGTGATATTGACTCTATGCTTTATGGGTTTTTGTGCGAAGCTTTTTATATCTTAACATATAAGCCGTTCGGGGGAGCATTCTTTTTTGCATTGTGTGAATAAAATGTAAAATGTACAGTAACCCGCATATAAATATATTTATTCCAAATTCATTTTTCCTGATAAGATAGTCCTCCTTTAATGCTTTGATTCTGGAAGATTCGTTTAATCCTCCAAGCTCAAATTCGCAAAAAGGTGTTTCCAGATATATAATATCCTCCTCTTTGAGGTTTTTCAGATGCTGACCAACATATTCGTAATCAGCGGTTATACTGTACTCTTTTTTATAAAGAATATTTTGGTTCAATCTGAAAAACATCGCTTGATGCTGTGTAAACATTCCCCTCCAAAGCGTTTTATAATTTTTGGATTTTCTGTACAAGAGAGTCCCGGAGTTATTAATATCAATGGAGTCTCCATAAATAAACACTGGTTGTTTATTTGAAAGATTTATAGAATCATTTACTTTTTCAAGTAGACCATTATGTGAAAGTCTGTCAGCACTGTTCAAAAATAGCAGGTATTCACCGTGGGCCAGAGTTATGCCTTTGTTCATGGCATCAAATATCCCATCATCCGGTTCGGAGATCCATATAACTTCATTGTTTATTGATTGCAGCCATTCTCTTGTACCATCTGTTGAATTGCCGTCAATTACTATCCATTCATATTCAGTAAAAGTTTGTTCAATCAAGGAACTATAAGTTTTTTTTAATCCTGGAAGATTATTACGGCAGACTGTAATTATTGAGAATCTCATAAAATCAGGGTTTTTTATTTATTCCTATCTTGTTCAGGATTAAATTGCGGTGCTTTTTTCTGAGAAATTTCCTCATTTTATGATCAAACAAATATTCTTCCTTATGAATGACAGCACTTAAATAACCAGAAACCTTGGCAATGCTGCCAATTATAGGTGGTTTGAAAAACATCTGTCTTAGAGCTTTGATTAATGTGTAAAAAAAACTATAGCCATGCCTGTATTCAAATTGCCCTTGTATATATTTAGGAGTCCATATTCCTTTGCGCCGTGATCCGGTCAGGCGATGATGAATCAGCTTAAGGTCAAAAAAACAAAAGGTTTCCCATCCTTTCATTTGCGCGTTCAGTAAATCTTCCAGATCCCAGCCGGGAATTGGTTTAATTCCGCCGATATCGTTCCAGCATTCTTTTTTGTATACTTTTGAGGGTCCTACAGGGTGGTCTTTTTGTGTTGGTTCACGGATTAATATATTATCTGCCTGAATATAAGTGCAACCGCTTGCAATTCCCAGCTTTGAATTATTTTCAAACTCTTTGAAGATATTTTCAAAATAAGATGGTTCAAATTCAAGGTCGCAATCAAGTTTAACAATATAGTCCCAGTTTGGGGATGAAATAGTTGAAAACCCCTCATAAAATGTATCTACAACACCTTTTCCGGGAAGGTAATGCCCCCTGTCGTTTCTGTCGATCCTTTTGATCCAGGGGTACCTCGCAGCGTATTTGTCGATAATCTGAGGTGTACTATCAGTAGAACCATCGTTGACCAAAATGTACTCAAGCGGTAAAACTGTCTGGGCGATTATTGATTTTAAGGTCAGTTCCAAATAGTCTTCCTCATTTCTGACGGGTGAAATAATTATGTAGGAGGGCATAAGCAAAAAATATTTTACGAGGAATTCATAATTGCTCCAATGTTAATATTGTTGTTTTGCGGGACATTGTTACCCAATAAATCTTTTGTCCATTTTTTATTCATATAATTTTGCCACATGCCACCAGATATTGCAGGACTTTCTTTTTTTAGTCTATAGTCTTCCATTTTTTCATCTTTAAAAATGTCTTCTGGTTCATTTCCTTTATTTATAAGCGAAATATTATTGGCATTGGAATCTCCGCCGCTGTAAGACCATGGAAATATGTTGTTGTGAACCCCGGCTAAAGGTGCAAGTATTATATTATTGCTCTTAATATCCAAAACCGTATTATTATAAAAATAACTGTCTCCGCCTACATCTGAAGACCTGTCCAATGCAATACGTACATCTTTGATTATATTCCCATATACTTCAACCCTTGCCTCTCTGACAACAATAGCTCCTCCTGTCCACGAGTCAGAATAGTCATCATATGTACCTATAAGGACATTGTTTCTAATTGTTATGAGCCTAAAGGGTCGCTGATTCCCTTCAAGATATATTATGTTCCCTCCTGAAGGGTGATTTTTTGGCCCGATAAAAACATTGTTTTCTAAAGTACCAGTAACATCAAGATCAAAATCATTAAGGACATTGCAGATAAAGCAGAACTTGTTACCTGTATCAGAACGGTTAATTAAGTTGTGGTGGACGTGGAAATGCCCCCGGAAAGTGCAAATTTGTATTCCGTCTCCCCAGCTGTTTGGGTTTCTTGTTGGATCAAACCATCCTTTGTTAACTTCAAATATGTGATTATAAGCAAATTCCACTTCACTATCTTGAGAGGGGTCTCTCTGCTGAAGCCAAATTCCATTGCTGTTACTTCCTGAAATTGAGCATCCTATGACCTTATTGTTTCTGCCCCAAATGGCTAAACCATTTCGGCTTTCGACTACACAATTAAACATAATGCCTCCGTCTCCTCCCCCTGACCCCCATGTCCCAAAGAAAACAGATGATCCATCAGTCCAGCTAATATCTCTGACTACATTATTTTCTCCCCGCAGTTCCAATGGTACACCAGTTATATTGGGCCTGCCCCCTTCACCGTATGCGCCAAACATCATATTGGAATTACGCTGTACTCTTTTGTTGCCCACTCCTGTGTCAATAGAATGGGTTGTCCCACGTTTTATCAAAAATGCCGTGTCTTCCGCGCCTGTTATATCCAGTAAGGATAAAAACGGTTTTTCTATGGACCCGTCAGAATCTCTGCCATTATATTCGGGGTCAATATATACTTTTTTGTCAAAGGAATTTTCGTTGGGGATTATTCTATCGTAATAATCATGGACCTCCTTGGTATAAATATCTTTCCAGGAAATATTACGAAAAGCTATAACTGGCTTTGGCTCTGGACTGCTTTCCGGGAATAATACTTCAGTTTTTCTGCATCCTTTAATCAGGGCAATACTTCCAAGGCTGGCCATTTTAAAAAAAGAGCGTCTGCTGAAAATCATAATGCGTTTTTATTAGGTAAGGAACAATGGTTATAATTAAAAATGTTGTGTTAAATAATGCAATAAATTTCAGTCGCAAATATAATTTTTTTCTACATAAATTTATACACATATATACAGGCGTGTAAAAATTTACAACTAATTATTATTTTCTAAAAGATTGCTGGATAAAGTAAAACCAAATTTTTCCCATGAATACAAGTTCAGCAATTTAGATGAAAAATCTTTGTTTAAATAGTTTGTTTCTGATAACCTTGACTCTATTAGGTTAATCATTTCTTTCTCATCACTAAATGTGTCAACGTGTTCAAAATCATCAAAATCACTGAAAGAGCCACATCTCGGACCTATAATATGTGCCGGAAATATTATGGTTTTTGCAAAAGCTCCGGAACTTAGTATTGTGTCTGCATGATAGGGAAACAATACAATTTTACTTCGTGCAATTAATTCTTTTAGTTGATCCTCTTCTATATATTCATCTATAATCTTTACATTCGGGTTAATGATACTGAGAATTTTTTGAGAATATGCTTTTGAAGAGATCTTGCCTGCAATTACTATTTTCCATTTTTCACTGAAATCCTTTTTGGCAATTTGTTCTAGAAAATTATGTATCCCTTTGTATGGAGCAATACTGCCCCAAATTAAAACATCAATATCTTTTTTGACATCAGGAAACGGCCTTTCGTCCATCACCGGGTGGGGGAAGAAAACGATGTTATTTTTCTTTTTCACAAGTGAGTTTATAAAAGGTATTCCATCTTTAGCATGAGTAATAATACAGGTGCTGTATTTAATAAGTGTTTTTGAAATGAGCTTTTTCAGCTTATAATGATTATTTGTATGTGAGACTTTGTTATGTACTGTGTAAATGATATTAACTCTTTTGAGTTTTAACACAGGCAATAATATAAACAATAAAAAAGTTTGCATCAGGCCGAATTTTCTCTCACATATATTTTCTGCCCAATGAAAAAAAACATAGTCAATTTTTCTGAGATATTTAAATATATCAAAAAGACCTTTATTGGAAGGGCTGTTACGGTTCAAAAAAACAAAATCTTCCTCAACTGAATTCATGAAACTTTCTAAATAAGGGTTATGATGCTCTTTCTTAAATCTTGCTGAAACCGGATATAAATATGCGTTTTTCAAAATAAATATTTTAGATCGGACCATTTCCAGGTTTGGCTTGAGACCTTAAATTCAAACTAATAGATATAAAACTCAGATAATCAGTTATTTTAATTTTAAACGGATAATGTAAAAAAAGAATAATACGTTACCAATGATATACCTTTTCCAGAGCCTGCCCGGCTCATTAATCAGACGGAATATCCACTCCATATTCATTTTTCTCATCCATAATGGGGCACGCTTAACCCTCCCGGATATGAAATCAAGTATTGCCCCGCCGGCAACTATTATTTTTATCTTCTTGAGTTTATCCTTTTGCACCGACGCCCAAAGTTCCTGTTTGGGCACCCCCAGGCCCAACACAAGCAGTTCTGCCTCCGAATCGTTAACCTTTTCAAGCACTTCATTTTCCTCTTTGCTGCTGAAAAAACCGGAATTACAGCCGGCTATATCTATTTCAGGTATGCGACTTTTGATCATTTGAGCTGCTTTTTCGGCTACTCCATCCATTCCACCCAGGAAAAAGACCTTCTTTCCGTTATTTGCCGCAAGTGATAATATTTCCGGGATCAGATCTGTGCCGTTAAGGTTTTCTTTGATTTTTATACCCGCCAGATATGAGGCAAGTTTAATTCCTATCCCGTCATTAAGCAATAAATCCGCCTGGTTGATTACAAGTTTATATGATTCGTTTTTTTGAGCAATATTAAAACAATGTGTATTCAGAAAAAAAATTGTATGAGGTTTGTCTGAATTAAAAAATCCCAGACACATTCTGAGAACATCTTCCCGATCCGTTAAATTCAGCTTTAGGTTGTAAAAATCAGTTTTTATATTCATATCTAATGATAAAACCCGGTAAAAAAGAATTATCCGGGTTTAAGTCAATCTTGTTCTAAATTTAACTTGTTTTAAATTTAACAGGTTGCAATTAATAGAGTGCAATTTTTTTCTTTGTGCTTTTGATTTTTTTCCTCAGCAGATTCCTTGTGGTAGAATCCTTCTCAGCGTAGGCATAATGTCCGTATTTCATTTTACCTTCCCGGCTTTCATTAACTACAAGGTGAAGGTCTTTTATATTTTTCTCTTCAAGATCTTCCATATTGGTTTCAAGTGCCTTTTTATTTGTGGTACCAATCCTGGCAACATATAGTTTGATATCAGCAATGTTCATTAGCAGGAAGGCATCGGTTACGAGACCATAGGGCGGTGTGTCGATGATGATGAAATCATACCGCTGTTTAAGTTCATTGAAGAGATTATGAGTTTTTGTAGTTGATATCAGTTCTATTGGATTTGGTGGAATTTGTCCTGCCGGCATAATATCCAGGTTGGGTATATCGGTTGGTACTATAATTTCATCCAATGATGCCTTATTTATAAGGTAGGAGCTGATACCAACCAGTTCCTTGGCATTAAAGACTTCATTGATAAACCTGTTGGGATTGCGAAGGTCGAATTCTACAAGTATGGTTTTGCTGTTGGCAAGGGCAAAACTTGTTGCAACGTTTATTGATGTGAAAGATTTCCCTTCAGAAGGCATTGTTGATGTAACCAATATGGCTTTATTGGTTTCGCCTCGCAAATAATAGACAAGATTGGACCTTAAAATATGGAACGATTCTGCTATTGGCGATCTTTGCAATTCCTTGACAACATTCTGATGTTTGCTGAAATTCACAGGGATAGTTCCAATAACAGGTGTTCTGGTTATAAGTTTTATGTCTTCTTTGCTGGATATGGTGTTGGAAATAATTCTGATTCCGAGGATTATCACTGAAGGAGCCAGTAAACCAATGAAAATGGCAAAAAAGAACACAAGCATCCTTTTGGGGCTTGCAACACCCATCACTCTGGGAGGTTCAATGATTTTTGCATCCGGCAGTTTGGATGCCTTAATAATCTGTGCCTGGATTCTTCTTTCAAGAAGTGATGTATAAACAGCATCGTTTAGATTAAATCTTCTTTCGATGCCAAGTAGTTCTCTCTGGGTACTGGGAAGTCGTGCAAATTCCTCGTTGAGAGCAGCTATCTTGGTTTCCAGATCATCCAATTCACGGTTAGTTGTATTTTTTGTGAAGCTTATGTTGCTGGAAATGGCATTTTTCAGGTTATCAATTGTTATATCAATTGTCTGTAGTCGTGGGTTTCTGATTTGATCCTGACTGATGATCCTCTGTTTTTCTGCATTTAAAGCGGTTAATTCCTGCATCATATTATTAAGAAGCGGGTCAGTGAGACCAAGAGCAGAAGGTGCCAGGATATTCGAGGAATCCTTATATTCAGCAAAGTATTCATCAAGCTGTTGAAGATGGTTCAGCCTTCTCCGGGTTTCATCTCTCTGGGCCCTGGAATTTTCCAGCTGGAGATAGACATTCTGAGCCTTTTCCTGAATATTCATTACACTGTGGTCGCTGCGTAAAGTCTGAAGTTGTTGTTCTGACTGGGTAAGCTCATCAGTAACATCGACCAGCTGATGTTCTATGTGTTCAATGGTTTTGTTTGCAAGTGTGTTGGCCTCCTCGATCTTTGATTCAATGTATTTGTCAATCAGGGCATTCAAAAAATCAAGTCCGAGATCTGGATTCTCAGCATTAATGGTAAGTACTGCCAGTGAGGAACCTAGGGCATCAGAATCAATTTTTAATGAATTCTTGAATGAAGAGGCAAGAGAGTTAAGATTGTTGAACTTAAAGAACAGATCTTTGCCGATATACCTCTCCGGATCAAAATTTGAATTAAGGAGTATGGTAAATGATGCAAGATCGTTTTCAATAAGCGATCCGAATTTGTAGGTGCCATTTAGATCAAAGTTTCTGTTTCTGCTTACAATCCTTTCATTTTGAAAATTCATTATTGTAGCGTCATCGCTTGATGCAGAAATAGTAAATTGCTCTTCATCTATAATGCTGATATGGAAATAAATATTGATTGGCTGCAAATGATTTTCAGTGGATATAACAAAAAATGGGGTGTTCTTGTATATATTCTGGTATGAAAAGGTGAATCTGGCTGGAAGGTTGTTGTCTTTAATATAGTAGGATGTCCGCAGGTCCATTTCATTGATGACTTCCTGGACCAGTGGCAATGATTGCATGAAATATACCTCGTTCTGCATATTCTTATCCTGCATGAACATCTGGAAAGCTGGTAAAACATCATTAACCCCCCCCCGGCCTACATACCTGTTTCCCTCTTCAAGCTGTAACAAAACCGAGCTGCTTACATTGTAGGATTTTGCCGCGTATTGAAGATAAAGAATTGAAAGTGGTATAGCGATTGCCAGTGATATCGCAATTAAATACCAGTATTTCGTTAAATCCCTGAACAGTTTCATGAGATTATTTTGAAGTATATCGTCTGAATTTTTCATGGCTTCTAATATGATTTATAAAATAATACCGACCAGGGTCATGTGGAACTTTTTATGGTTTAATTACCGGTAATATCTTATCATTTAGTATATTTAGTTTGTCTGGATAAAGGTAAGTAAAACAATGCCGGTTGAAATTACTGATAGAATCAGGTTATAAGGGACCGTGGCAAGATCGAATTTTTTCCTTCTGAGTGGTTCAACATAGATTATATCATCTGATTTAATAAGGTACCATTCAGATTCGAGCAGGTCATCTGAGGTAAGATCTATATAGTGTTTGTATCTCCTCACTCCTTCCTCCCTGATTATTAAAACATTTCTCCGGTTGCCAAAATTAGTGATATCATTTGCATAAGCAATTGCCTGCAGGATATTAATATTTTTATAATTAAACATATATACTCCGGGATTACCGACTTCGCCCAGAACCGTGACTTTGGTATTTACAAACCTTATATAGACCGACGGTATAAAGAGGTACTCCTTTAATGCCTCCTCAATTATATCAGATGCTTCCTCCAGTGTATGGTCAGCCAGTAGAATCCTTCCAATGTATGGTAATTTGATTGTTCCGTCATCACTTACAGTGTAACTTAAAAGGGTAGGGTCAATCCTGTAACCTTGATCCTGGGCAATAATGGTCCTTTCTTCATCGGCGCTGTTGATCCGAATGTATAGCTCATCTCCCGGTGTAATTATGTTGTCAATCTGGGGACCGATATATTGCATATGGGCAGGATCTGTATCCCTGTCTGATTGAACATAAGCTAATCTGTTTAAAGGCAGGCAGGAAGAAAGTATCAGTGTTGAAATCATCGCAAAATACAGAAGAAAACGGCTGGAAAAATATTTCATCAGGTTTGAGATGTTATTTTAAGACAAAATTAGTAAAAATACCTCCAAGCGATGCATATTTATTATACTTAATTCTGGCAAAAATGTTTGCTCTTTAGTATAAAATAATTTATGCCGCTAAATGTTCAAAAAATACCAAAGATATTTACCTCTGGAATATTTTTGGTAGCTCCTTATATTTTAATTTTAATTATTATCTGCCCTGGGCCAGGAATAAAGTGGTGATAGTTTTGAAAAACAGCTTTGCATCCAGTCCAAGTGACCAGTTGTCAATATAGTTAAGGTCCATATGCATCCATTTCTCAAACTTGATATCGTTTCGTTGTGGCATGATCTGCCAGGTACAAGTGATACCTGGTTTTACGGACAGTCTTCGCAGGTGCCAGCGCTCATATTGTTTCACTTCTGATTCAAGGGGTGGCCGGGGACCGATAAGAGACATTTCTCCCTTTATAACATTTATAAATTGAGGTAACTCATCAAGCCCGGTTTTACGGAGGAATTTACCAATTTTTGTAATTCTGGGGTCGTCTTTCATTTTAAATGTCGGACCATCCATTTCATTTTTTTCCCTGAGTTTTTCAAGTAGTTCTTCGGCATTTTCAACCATTGTCCGATATTTGTAAAGCTTGAATTTTCTTCCCCTGATTCCGATCCTTTCCTGCTTAAAATAAACAGGACCTTTCGAATCCAGCTTTACAAGAACTGATATGATTAGCATTATTGGTGAAAGAAGGACCAATGCAACCGATGAAAGGTAGATATCAATCATTGTCTTGATCTCAAGGGGTAATCTTAGGGTGGGCGTATCGACAAGAGTCAGCTTACCTGAATTGTTCAGGGCTTTGAGACTTATATGCAATGGATCTACCCTTGAGGTACTTGACTGTACCCTGAAAATAACCCCGATTTCATCACATATTTTAACTAATCTTCGGATCTCTTTCTCATCATTTTCTTTCTTGCAGTATATTAATTCGTCTATGACATTATTATCAAGTGTCTTCTTTACATCAAACTTTTCAGGCAGAATACTGACCTTTCCGCTGTACCGTGTAGTGATATTCTTTGAATCTGTTGCAATGGCAGCAATACTGAAGCCCCAGTCTTTCTGATTGTTCAGTTTATCAACTATTCCTGCATAATTATTATCAGCTATTACAACTATATGGCGCAGATCATATCCCCTTCCCCTGTAGATTCTCAACTTGTATATTGAAAATAACCTGATTGCCAGAGTAACAATCATACTAATCGTTATGTAGGTGAAAATAAATACAACAGATATAGATGTCAGGAAAAATATGAATTTGAAAGCCAGCAGGATAAATAATATAAGAATATTTGTCCTGATATGGTAAAAGATTACCGCGAAGTATCTCTGGTTACGCGGCAGTTTGGCCATGCCTGTCAGATGAGACATTACAAACCACGAGATAAGGATCATAATGCTGAAAAGTAAAAACTGGATCAGGTCAAAATGCCACGCATAGTTAAAATAGTTAAGATACTTAAGCAGGACGAATTTGTAGTCCAGTCCATAAAATGGTATATCGAAGTTGAGTATTAGATATCTGGATATTGAATATGATAAGGGGATACAGGTAATAATTATTAAGAATTCAATCAGCTCAAGAATATTCCTGGTATCTAATTTAAGTGAATTGAAAAAGTGATCGGACACTCTGGTTTGTATATCGGTTTTCCTGAACATTTGATTTAAAGTAAGTATCTATTAAAAGACTGTCCTGTTTAGAAATTTATTATTGTTTTAACTTCAATGCCTCTGTTTTCTGGGGCTAAATTACAACATGAAGAGGTTCTATCACAATTTTTAGCCTTTGTTTTTACTAAATTGCAAATACAAATGATAAACGGGCTGTTTTTATAGATGAAAACATAAGGTGCTGATAAATAGAGGCATGAGTTTATGGATCTTTGCCAGGTGGAATGTAGCTTTAAATCCTGTTGGTAATTTACCGCAATCAACCGTAATGCGTTAAATGAATTGGTGTTTTTACTTATTGTATTTTTAAGGCTTTGTCTATCTTCCGCTGGCATTAAACATTGATCTGATAGTTTCGAACAACAGTCTGACATCTTTTTTTAGAGACCAGTTATCTATATAGTTAAGATCCAAAAGCATCCAATTTTCAAAATTAACATCATTCCTGTTTGGTATTATCTGCCAGGTACAGGTTATTCCGGGTTTTACAGACAATCTTCTCAGTTGCCAGCGCTTGTATTGCCTTACTTCAGATTCAAGTGGAGGTCGTGGTCCTATCAGGGACATTTCTCCTGATATAACATTAAATAGTTGCGGGAACTCATCCAGTCCGGTTTTCCTGAGAAATTTTCCAAGCTTTGTTATTCTGGGGTCATCCTTCATCTTAAATGTCGGACCATCCATTTCATTTCTCTCTTTGAGTTTTTCCAGAAGTTGTTCTGCATCAGCTACCATGGTGCGGAATTTGTAAAGTTTAAATTTTCTGCCACGCAAACCGATTCTTTGCTGCTTGAAAAAGACAGGACCTTTTGATTCGAGCTTTATAAGAAGTGCAATCAGCAGAAAAATTGGTGATAATATGATAACTGCAGTTATTGAAAAGTATATATCTGCCATTGTTTTTATTATCACAGGCATTCTGTTGGAGGGAGTATCAACCAGTGTGATCTTTTTGTTATCTGTTCCTGACTGCATCTGAAGATAGACTGGATCGGCAGGTGATACACAGGACTGTAGTCTGAATATAACGCCAACCTCATTACAGACTCTGGCCAGATAGTTTACTTCTTTATTATCAATCTCTCTTTTACTGTATATTATCTCGTCTATAACCTGATTATCAAGTGTGTTCTTTATGTTTATACAGCTATTTAAAACCTTGAAATCATTCCCGTACTTATTTTTAATGCTGTTTGATTCTGATATGATCGAGTCAATCTTGTAGCCCCACTCTTTCTGCCCTATGAGTTTATCAATTATACCTGATGAGCAGCTATCAGCTATAATGATGACATGACGCAAATCCTGCACATTGGTCCTGTAGATATTCAGTTTGTTGAAAGAAAGCACTCTGAAAAAGAAGGTAATCAGCATGCTGAGAGGGACAAAGAAGAAAATGAATATTAAGGGGATTGTGTCCAGCCTCAGAACGAATTTAAGAATAAGAAGTACAACAAGGTTTAAGAAATTAACCCTTACAAATTGAAAAAACAGTGTCAGGTATCTCTTTGGTTTTGGCAGTATCGCTGTGGAGGTAACCCTTGAGATAGCTAACCAGGAAATAATTATCAGTAAGGTAAAGAATAAAAACTGTTGCAGGTTAAAACTCCATCTGTAATTAAAAAAGCTCAGAAAGTGGCTTGTAATGAAATATGCCAGGGGAAGTGAAATCAAAATTGTACTTAACTCAATTAATGCTAATCCAATTATCAGCCGTGATTTCTTGTAGCTTTTCATATCTTGTACATGTTGTTGTTTGGCATTAAAATCTAATAAACGAGACCGCGGTATAATTGTTTGGTTAATCCGGGCATGTTTTTATTAACAAACAAAAACTATTGACAAATGACAAATCTGTATTGATCAGAATCGGATCAATATTCCATTATCGAGTTATAAGGACGGGTAAGCTGTTCAATTTAAAAAGATCCTCTTTGTACCAATAATTTTATTTTTACCTCTGATCCTGAAAAGGTATATTCCTCCGGGTAATTGTCCGGCATTGAATTCATAAACCAGAGAACCATGTCGGAGTATATCCGAATATACTTTTCTGCCTGTGAGGTTGTATATTTCAAGAAAATGGTCGTTAGTTGTTGTTTCCCTGAATTGAATATAGAGGTAATCGGTTACAGGGATTGGATATAATAGAATATCTGAAAGGCGTAAATCAGGTTCCGGAAGATCAACTACTGTTGGAATATCAAATTCAGACGAATATCCTGTCTGGTAGACTTCTCTGGTGGTTTCATCCTGAATGAATGCCACAGCGGCAAGTTTACCTGAATCAAAAACATCATTGACCGACCAGCTGAGGTTGAAACTTCGTGTTTGGTTTTCTGTCCAGTCGGCTGGTAGTAATGTCCCTCCGGCATCCGGCAGCAGTTTTCTGACAATATTTCTGTAAACTGTATTGGTCTGCAACCCGGCTTCTGAGGCATCCACATCAGTTTCCACAATTGCCACATAAAGAGTCAGTGCACCCGCGTCTATGCCCGAAAGCGAAGTTATATCAATATCAATGCTGAGCTCATTATCTGATTGATCCTGGGATATTTCGATGCTGAAGGCCGGGTCAACAAGGGCTCGCTTAAGCAATTCTTTTGTATTAAAGGCCACCGGAGAATAATTAAATATCCCGCTTCCGTCAGGTCCGCCATCCATTATTGAGAAAGGAACTTCTGAAATCCCGTAGTGTAATGCCCTTGCTGAAGGGTCTGCCGGATTCCGGTTATTGAAGGGATCAGCCTGAGGGAAGGAAGTATGAAAGCTTAAGTAAGCGAAATCATATGGTTTGGAATTGGCAATTCCATAAATAAGATCATTGGATTCAATACTGGTGGTATGGGTTGCATTTGTAAAATGCTCAAGGAGCACTATCCTGCTCCGTTCTCCTATACGGATATTATCAAAGGCCATTCCGCCATTTGTCTCTCCCTCACCATCCGAACCATAGGCCATTCTGAACCGGACATGATTTTTTCCTCTGATAACATCAAGATCGTGCCTGCTTTCTTCCCACCCTGGTTCGCCTCCATTATCAGAGGCTGTCCATCCTTTTTGCTGTCCGCCCGGTGATCCGGCTATCTGTGAAGAGTTGTACCAGTTTATGCCCTGACCTGTCTCCCCTATATTATCCCATGTATTACCATTATCTGTTGAATACTGAAAGACGGCGCCATCGTTATTTCTGCCGAATTCTCTCCAAATATCGATGGCAATCATCGGACGTTTGGTTTCTCTGAAATCAAAGCAGGGGCTTGCTACCCACGACTGCTCTTCAATATCTGCATTTAAAATGTCAGTATACCAGATATTTCCGCCTGCCGGGGAAGAGGTGAATATGTTGCCGTCGGGTTGACCGTATGTCCAGCTGTTTACCATTTCATCCGAAGGTGCGCCACTCACCCATTCAGGTTGTGTGTCTCCAAAATCCTCTGTATACCAGTCGTCTATCACTACAGTTGGAACAGTGCTTAAAACCAGATCGTCACCTAGTTCAGTACCATCACATCCATCTGCATCCGTAAGTGAGGTAACCCGGTATGTCCCTCCGGAAGATATGGGCAGTAGATAGGGGCTTTCGTCTGCTGTAAAACTGAAATCATCATTTCCATCAGTATAAAAAACAGTCCATGGCCCTGTGCCTGAAAGGTTAAAAGTAATTTCTGCAGTTGATCCCTCACAGAATCCTGTGGAACCGGTAATGGTAACTTCAGGCAGTGTATTTTCAACCGGTCCGTAAAAACCGCTTGGTACAGGAGTACCCTCTGGTGTACCCTCAGATGCAACAGGTGTGACATTTACCCTTATAAATTTACTTTCGTCATTCAGGGTCAGAGTATATTCATTACCCTGATGGATCTCCTCTTCGTTTGCTCCCAGGGCATTATCAGCCCTGAACCAGTTAACTTTTGTAGCACCTTCAGGGTCATCCTCCGGATCGAAATAGTCATAAGATACCGTCAGAACCCTGCAAATCTCAAATGTGCCGGTTATTTCCACATTTGTTGCTGAAGGCGGGGAATTTTCCACCTCTACCCAGGAGCTTCTTATTGTTTCACCGGGGCTTGTTCCTGACTGAGCCACCGGGGTCACTTCAAAAGCCAGGAACTTGTTGGCATCTTCCAGTGTAATTGTATACTCGGCTTCATCTTCCCCTTCAATATGAGCCTCTCCGTTGCCTGAAGCATCATCTGCCCTGTACCATGCATATTGGGAATCGCCCTCCGGGTCACCTTCCAGGTCGAAATATGTGTATGAGCCTGCTAATGTATTTCCTATTTCCGGTGACCCTGTAATTACAACATTCGTTGCAACAGGTGGCTGATTATCAAATTGCTGGGCTGTTATCTGTTTCCCGTTTGGATCTGATATGTCATAATCCTGATGAACCTGTGTGTTCCAGCGATCTTCCACTGTCAGTAAATAGGGGTGTCCGGTACTTGAGACTGTCCCTGCAATATCTATTATCTGTAGAATCTCTGCGTTGTCAGTTTCACTTATGGCAATTATGAACCTGGTTTCTTTAATAAGATTAACATTCCTGGTTTCGGAGGTCAGCATATAGGTATCTCCGTTCTTTCCTGAGATGGAGAATTTAGTTGCATCAATATCACGTCCCTCTCCGGCAGCCAGCCTTGAAGCGGTTACATCAAGTTCTGATCTTTCCTTGTTGTACTGGGCAGAAACAATTGATGGAAGCGAAAAGTTGAAAACAGAGACGGCAGAGGTTGGGTCTTCAAGTGCCGGCCCGTTCCAGTTTTCCGCGGCAGCTAAATTATAAAAATGGCCATCCTTGGAAAGTAGTCCGTTCTGATTAAAGATCCAGTTCATATATGCTTTCTCCATATCTTCTACAACTATGGTTGCCCGGGTGGAGGAGGTCGGATAAACATTGGATGTTTCTACCGTGAACCTGAAAGAATTAACTCCGTTGGATATTGTGAGTTTTTTAACATCGATTTCTTCATTCTGGTTAAGGTTTTGGCCATAAATCACAAGCTGCCCGGTTGATGAATCATATGATGCATTATCAATAACAGGAGAATCATCAACCAGTATCAAAAAAGGTTCAGAACCCGCGGTGCCGCATTCTTCATTTTGCACTATTGCCATGTAGCTGTAGGTTCCTTTTATCTCCGGTGTTTCAGAATAGGTTGTGAGGTTTTCAGTTCCCGGTATGTCAATCCACGACCCATCGTTAATTTTTCTCCTCCAGCCTGTCACTGTCCCCTCATGCTCTGAAAGGGTAAGGATGCCGGTGGACTGGGACAGAAGGATTTTATCTTTATCGCCTGAAACTAATCCGCCTTTGAGGGTGATAACTGTAATAGTTGCACTACCTGATACATCTCCCGGATCATTAAAACGATCCGTCACGCTTATCATTTCATAGGTTATGGTTGACATGGGAGATACGCTGAAAGTATGCGGACTGCTGGTGATACCTGACAATGTGAAATCGTTGTCACCATCAGTATAAACAACTTCCCACGGCCCCTCACCTGTCAAGTTTATAGACAGATCAGCAGATTCGCCTGAACATATTGAAGCTGAACCGGATAGTTCGGCGGTGGCAATAAGATCATCTGAAGTGTTTCCTGCTGTAAAATGGTTGTTTGTTTGTGATGCCTCCAGGGTAAGTGATCGGTCAGTACCCACATCATAGATATGGGTGCTGGCGTAATTTATTGTAGAAGAAAAGAATAAGACAAATATGAAAATTATAAATCTCAGCAATACAGAATGCAATATGGAAATATTTTTTCTCATTATGTAAAGAGTATAGTTATCAATCTATTAAAAAATGCAGTGCTAATTCATAATTAATATTCTTGCTGTGACTACAATGCCCTGGTTGTTTCTGATCCTGAACATGTATATGCCTCTTGTCAGGCCGGCTGTATTAAATTGATAGCTGGAGCTGCCTTCCTGGAGAATATCCGAACGAACCATATTCCCGGAGAGGTTAAATACTTCCAGGACATGATTGCCGGTAAGAGTCTCATTGAATCTGATAAACAGGTTGTCTGTTGCAGGATTGGGATAAAATACAACGTTTTTCTCACCGGTTATTTGATCGGGCAGATCCACAAATGTTGGAACGCCGAATTGTGATGATGCAGCAACCTGGAGAATATCCAGGGAGTTTTCATCCTGAATGAAAGCTATCACTGCAAGATTCTCCGCATCAAACACATTTTCTATTGTCCAGTCAAAGTTATAAGTCTGGGACTGGTCGGGTGCCCATGTTGACAGCAGGGGGGTGCCGCCTGCATCGGGCAATAGTTTCCTTACGACATTCCTGAAAACATTGTCTCCCTGAAGACCCAGAAGTGATGCTGCTATTTCAGTTTCCAGTATGGCAACGTGAAGAGTAATATCAAGGGGGCCAATGTTACAGATTGAACTTACTTCAACCTCCATATCAAGCTTGTTACCTGCTTGATTTTGAGCAATATCTATTGTAAAACAAAGATCGGTAAGTGCTCGTTTAACAAGGTCATTCCGGTTGAACACTGAAGAAGAATAATTATATCTTCCCTCTCCCTCAAGTCCTCCATCCAATACTGAGAATGGGACGCTGGAAACACCGTAATATAAAGCCCTTGCTGCCGGGTCTGCTGTATTTTGGAGGTTTATGGGATCGATTGTGGGGAAAGAGGTGTGATAGCTGATGTATGCAATATCGTACCTTTGTGATACAGCGACATCATGGACGATATGATTTGCAGCTATGCTGTTGGCGTCATTTGCATTTGTGAAATGCTCAAGCAGTACCAACCTTTTCCGTTCGCCAATCCGGATATTATCAAATGCAACTCCACCCTGAGTCTGCTGCGATCCATCCGATCCATATGCGATTCTGAACCTGACAAAGCTTTGTCCTGCAACCAGGTCCAGGTCATGTCTTGTTTCTGTCCATTCCTGGTCTCCTCCCTGACCGGTTTCTGTCCATCCTGTCTGTTGTGCTCCCGGCATTCCGGCAATCTGTGTGGAGTTGTACCAGTTTATTCCCTGGTCCACTTTTCCTATGTTCTCCCAGATATTTTCGTTATTAATTGAATACTGAAGCACTGCTCCATCACTGTTCTGCCCGAATTTTTTCCACAAATCAATTGCAATCATCGGACGCTTTACCTGGCTGAAATCAAAGCATGGGCTTGCTACCCATGATTGCTCCTCAGCATCAGAGTTCAGAATATCAGTATACCAGATATTGCCTCCTGCGGAGGAAGAGGTGAATATCTCTCCATCAGGCTGACCAAATGTCCAGCTGTTAACCATATTATCGGAGGGTGCCGCACTGATCCAATCTGATGAGGAACTTCCAAACGCCTCTATATACCAGTCCTCTATAAATACAGTGGGAATTTCTTTTATGAAGAGTTCTTCTCCCAGGTCGACACCTTCACAGCCTACAGAATCAATAAGCGAGGTAACCTGGTAAGTTCCTCCGGAAGATATGGGGAGAATATAGGGGCTCTCATCTGCTGTAAAGTTAAATTCATCATTTCCGTCAGTATAGTATACTGTCCAGGGACCTCTGCCTGATAATTCAAATCTGATATTAACCTCCAGACCCTGGCAGAATTCTGTGGCGCCGGTCATTAATGCAGTTGGAAGCTTATTTTCAACCGGACCGTAGTATCCACCTGGCACAGGAGTGCCTTCCGGCGTTCCTTCTGTTGCAACCGGGGTGACTTCAACCCTTATGTACTTATCTTCATCATCGAGTGTCAGGGTATAGCTCAGACCATCATGTATTAGCTGTTCATTGGCCCCTGCATTATTATCGGCCCTGAACCACTTTATTATCGGATCACCCTGGGGGTCACCCTCCGGGTCGAAATAATCATAGGTAACCGTTAACACCTTGCATACTTCCAGCGTGCCTGCTATTTCTACATTTGATGCCGACGGAGGGGAGTTAACCACTTCTACCCAGTTGCTTCTGACAGTCTCACCTGTCCGTGCACCGGCAAGTGCCTTCGGGGTAACTTCAAAGGCAAGATATTTTGCGGCATCATCAAGTGTTAATAAATATTCGTTCTGGTCAGCTCCGTCTATTTTCGTTTCACCGCTTCCCGAATCATCATCTGCCCTGTACCAGGCATATTCGGAATCATCTTTTGGATCACCTTCCGGATCAAACCAGTCATAACTGCCTGTCACCGTATTTCCGATTTCAGGTGATCCGGTTATTTCCACATTTAGTGCCTGGGGAGGATTATTGGGGATATCTTCAGCAGTTATCGTATTTCCGGTCAGGTCTGCGATGTTATAATCGGGGTGGACCGGTATGTTCCATCGGTCAGCTGCGGCGAGGTTATAAGGATGGCCGGTGCTTGAGGTTTCACCTTCAATGTCTATCAGCAGGTCAACTTCTTCCTGATCCGACTGATCCAGTATTATTATGAACCGGTTTTCGCTCAGCACATTGACATTTTGGGTAGCGGATGTCAGTGTATAGGTATCTCCACCCTTTCCTGTTATGGTAAACTTTGTTGCATCAATTTCATTCCCCGAACCCGGAGCAGCCGCAAGTCTTGTAGCAGTAACATCCAGTTCCGACTGCAGCCTGTAGTAGACGGCAGATACTATTGAGGGAGTTGAGAAGTTGTAGACTGTAACCTGCGAGGTCTCACTTTCCAGTGCAAGTCCGTTCCAGTTTTCTTCTGCAATAATACTGTACTCTTTTTCATCTTTGGATTCCCATCCGTTCTGATTGAAGATCCAATTCATGAACGATTTTTCCCGTCCTTCCACTACTATCGTTGCCTGGGTTGAGGATGTGGGCTTTACATTTTCCGTCTGAAGTGAAAATGTATAAGAGTTGGTTCCGTTGGAGACCGTAAGCTTTGTGGCAATAATATCTTCATCCACCCTGAGATTCTCTCCGAAAAGTTCCAGATTGCCGTTTGATGCATTATACTGGGCATAAGATAATTCTGGTGAAAGACTTATACCGGCCGTAGTTGTTGGTGCACCATCCAGCGATAGGTTGTAATTACCTGCATCATTCCCTTCCATGGCGGCACTTATGATATTTACCGGAATATCTGTTCCTACATTTGCACTGGTAAATTCAACCACCAGATCGGTAAGGATTACATTGTCTCCGGTAACCACTCCGCTGAATGTAAGGTTATTTTCATTTATTTCAGCATTGGTTGTCCCGTCGTATATCTTGTCATATGCCGTGAATGACCCTGCCAGGGTAATCGGTTTTTTTGTGATATTCGCTGTTGCCTGCCCTGAAGTTGTTACCAGGTTATAGTTATTCTGATCTGCACCTGATATTGCTATATTGGTGAAGTTTACTATTTTACCTGTTCCCGCGTTCTTATCTTCAAAGGCTACTGTGTATGAGAACCCGAACGTATCTCCGTCTAGCCGGTCGTCATCAAAACCTGAATCAAAGACGATGGTAGTGCCGTCGTATTGTTTGTTGCTGGCGGTGAAATTGCTGAGGGTAAGGTTTCTTGGTGTAATATCTGCTTTTGCCACCCCTGATGTTGTTAAGAGGGTGTAGTTGTTAATGTCTGCTCCTCCGGATATTATGATTCCGGTGAAGTTCACGTCTTTATCTGTTCCTG
>SLKJ01000125.1 GCA_007134675.1 Bacteroidales bacterium | reverse complement strand
TTCAATCGATGAAAATGATCCGGTTTTTTCTTTAATACCAATACTAGAACCCTGAATAAATACCGGATTATTGGTAACACTATTCGAATCTAATTCTTTGATACCTACCAAACCCTGCTCGGCTTGTTTCTTTCTAATCCCTTTCACCTTTTCTATATGATCTTCGAACGTAGTGTGTCCTTCTTTTGTGGCATCGTTAAATACATTATAGAGCACATATGCGAGAGGCTCATCTTTGGTAATGGTCTGATGCACCAATCCTGAAGGGACATAAAGCACATCTCCAGGAACAACATTGTAGCGGTCATTTCCCAGCATTACCACACCATGTCCAGAATGAATGAAAAAAACCTGGTCTTTTTCTGGATGATTATGTGGAGGGCCCTCCTGATTCGGAGTCCAGATATTAAAACCAATCTCGGTCAATTCTGACTCACTCCTGTCCAAGAGAACTGTAATCTTGTTAAGTCCGGATACATCCAGCTGGTCCCTGCCTTCAAAATTTCTAAGTATCATTTCTCCTCCTTGTTTTGTTTTTTGCTAGTTCAAAATCTTTTTTAAAAAAATACCGTTAATCAAAAAAGTCAGTATTCATGTGTTTGGCCCATCAGACTATTTACTGACAATACCGATATACTGCTTTTTTTTGGGTAAAGAAATCACGAGCAAACTGGCCACACTCAGGTAATCCGCGCCCAGACTCCTTCCAACCGATAATTGGCATGGCCGGGTGACGATATGCCGTGTGCAGATTATGATGGACCATCCCGCATGCCACTCCTTCAAGAAACTGATCAGCAAGTTCTTTTTTAGCGGTAAAGACCGAAAAGCTCAATCCATATTGCGATTTATTAGCCAGTCGAAGTGCGTCCTGGAAATCTTTTGCACGTGTAATTCCAATAACAGGTCCAAATATCTCCTCAGAAAACAGATGCATTGATTCAGTGACTTCACCAAAGACCGTAGGCTCAACGAAATGGCCAGACTTCCCTTTGATTGTTTCTGGTGTGTTGCCGCCATATAGCAGTCGTGCCCCTTCCTTTTTAGCCTTCTTTATTGCATCAATAGCAATTTCCTTTTGCCTGAAGGAAAAAACAGGCCCAAAATTCACATCCGGATCCATGCCAGAACCCATTTTAAGCTCTGATACTTTTTTGACAAATTCTTGGCAAAATTGTTCATACATGTCATCTTCCACAATTATTCGACTGGTAGCCGTACACCATTGCCCGCTGCATGTAAATGCAGCTGAAACCGCTGATTCTACAGAAGACTTCAGATCGGCATCCTTTAATATCACTAGTGCATTTTTCCCTCCCATCTCCATTTGCAAACGCACGTTGCGATCGCCAACTCTTCTGCAAATACCCGTGCCTACCTCCGTCGATCCGGTAAAGGAGATTCCTTTCAGCGCGGAATGATCCACCAATGTATCACCTATTTCTGATCCTTTCCCGACAACAAGATTTACAACATTGTCCGGCAGACCTGCCATTTCAAGACTCTTGAATAACAAACCAGCAGTAAAAGGTGTTTGTTGTGCCGGTTTGACTACGGCTGTATTACCCCAAACCAATGCAGGAATTAATTTTCGCACTATGGTGGCCAGGGGAAAATTCCATGGTGTTATGAGTAGGAAAACTCCTATGGAATCGTGCCACACCTCAGCCGTAATTGCATCATTAATCTGTGTGTGTTGATCATGGACTTGCAGTTTTTTTGCCTGATCCAGTTGAAATCGTCCATCACCAAGGGCAGATTCGACTTCGCTGCAGGATTCAGCAAATGGTTTGCCATTTTCCAAAGTAATACATTTCGCAAATTTCTCCTTTTCACCATCCAATTGATCTAGAACCAAACCCAAGATTTGAATCCTATTTTTTATGGGCTCTGAAGCCCAATCTGAATATGCTTCGTTTGACAAAGTCATTGCATTTTGGGCATCTTCCGGGCAGGCTAGCGTAACATCGCCCACAATCTCGTCAAGATTTCCAGGATTTTTCAGTCTCATTCGTTTACCATTTGTCGAAAAAACAACTTAGTTTGGTTTTCGTTTAGAAACATACCCTCGAAAGGGTTATACACTGTATTATATTTTTTACATCCTGATTATTTACTTTCCCGAATAAATTGACAATTCTCAATCCAATGCAGTACCCATAGACATTTTTTCATATCTCTATATGGTTTCATTATGATGCCCTGAAAAGGCGATCATCACTCAGCAGTGTTAATCCTGATGGATTTTCATTATAAACTCCGGTTAATCCCACATTACTTACATACGACCAGCTTCTTCCAGTGTCAGAGGAGACATGACAGTCAACCCAGCACTGCTGCTCTATATTCCGAGGGTTTCGACGCCTCGTTGCTACCACAAATTTTCCATTTCGAGTTCGCACTGATGATGGCATTGCGGCACGGTACGGTTCTGACCACGGTACTACCCATGAGACAAATTGAAAAGTATTACCCTCATCAATCGCCTCCGCAACAATGGGTTTGTCAAGCCTGCTTGCATGTTCAAGACCAAGGTCACGGGCTGTCATAAATAACTGGCAATTGTCTGACCCGGTGACCAGATAGCTTGTTCTTACTGTTATTTGCATTCCCATAAGACTTGACTCGTCATTTAATCCATTGAATCTGAAGGGACCCTCCCAGGTCTTGCCTCAATTGAAAGAGACAAAAAAGCGTCCAACCGGATCATCGGTAGCATGATATCCGGTCGCCGCCACACGTAATGCAAATCCATCATGATCAAATGGAAAATTTCCGAGGGATGAAACCGGATCACCTCCATTATCTGCAAAAATATCTGGATATTCATTAGTCCAAGATGCTCCACCATCTATACTCCGGGCCAACATTGTCAACTGAGGATGCCCGATAAAGTGACCTTCATGCTCAACCCAGGGACTATCTGTATACCCAATTAAAATTTCATTGCCCTCATCCCATGTCCACATGCTATTATTTGCAGGCCAAGCAAAAAAACGCCCCTCTTTTTTGGATACTACTACATGCCGCAAATCATTGAATGACATTGAATTATTCAAGGCTCTTTTACCATTGAACCCAATCAGGGGATGCAGAATAAGCGACCCCAATACTACCGAACATACATCCTTAAAAAAATTTCTGCGACTGTTAGATTTTATTTTTTTCATGCCGATATGCCTCTATCCGATAGACAAACATTAATCGGGTTTTAAGTGACAGAATGTAATCGTTTACAGATTGTAAGTTATATATTTTATATGTATTTATATGTTTATTATGACGCGTTTTAATGCAATCGTTATTATAAAATAACTTAAATAATTATTTAAAAACAAAATAATTATTCAAAATCTACCACTCCCCTGAATCCGATATGAAACATGTTATTGTCAGGCGGAGTATGACTCCGGGCTGACACGCGATACCCATGGCAGTACGATGCATTGCACATGAATGATCCACCCCGTATCACTTTTTCACTGTGCTCGCCCGGCTCATATGGCGTATCGCGGTCACGGTATGATCGAAACCAGTCCGATGTCCATTCCCACACATTACCGCCCATATCGGTCAGACCCAGTTCCGTTTCACCAAATGTCCCAACCGGGGAAGTTAAAATATATCCATCCTCGCTCAGATTCTGCTGGGGAAATCGTCCGGTCCAGGTGTTCGCCATGAATGCTCCATCCACAATAAGCTGCTCCCCCCAGGCATAAGGATGGTCGCGATTGGTAACGCCGCGCGCTGCATGCTCCCATTCCACCTCGGTCGGCAGGCGCTTGCCCGCCCACTCCAGGTATGCCACGGCATCGT
>SLKJ01000093.1 GCA_007134675.1 Bacteroidales bacterium | reverse complement strand
GCTTCACCGGAAAAAATATCTTTCACCTCAATGCTCTCACCAACCCTTTGTTTGTCCTCTGAAGTAAAAAAATCAATTTTCTGCTCATAAATATTGTAAACACCCCTGAAATCAGGTCCATTGCCTATAGGCCAGCTCAAAGGACTAACCTGTATCTCCAGCTCTTTCTCGATATCATCCAGCAGTTCAAACGTGTCCAGCGCCGGCCTGTCCATCTTGTTTATAAAGACAATTACCGGTGTCCTTCGCATACGGCAGACCTCCATCAGTTTCCTTGTCTGGGTCTCCACACCTTTGGCGGCATCAATTACTATTATAACACTGTCCACAGCTGTAAGCGTCCGATAGGTGTCTTCAGCAAAATCCTGGTGCCCCGGAGTGTCAAGAATATTAACTTTATATCCCCCATATTCAAATCCCATAACCGAAGTAGCAACGGAAATCCCCCGTTGCCGCTCTATTTCCATAAAATCACTTGTTGCTCCCTTTTTGATCTTGTTGGATTTCACTGCCCCGGCAACCTGAATCGCGCCACCGAATAAAAGAAGCTTCTCGGTAAGTGTTGTTTTACCTGCATCAGGATGGCTGATAACTCCAAATGTACGTCTTCTTTTAATCTCTTTTCTGAAACTCATTGCCGCTTTTTGAATTGAGCCTGCAAATGTAATACATCCATCCATAAGAATAAAGCTTAATTCATATCTCAAATCCCATATTTATACTTACAGTCGGGACCGCTTTATTTTAACTAACATTGTTTAAATATGCCACATATTTTATCATCAATGTTACTTTGTAATCGTTCGTAAACATTGTTTTTCAATCAGTTGCACCCTGATGCAATATTGTTATTCTTTGATCTGTCGTTAACTGATGAGGATTTCACATGAATTTTTTTCATCTTGACTGTGTGTATTTTAAGCTGAAAAAAATTGACTTCGTCGATTTTGCATGCAGACCTCTATGTTCTTTAGAAATATAAATGAGTTGCAAAATTCATGTATATTTACAATAAAGTAATATGCCGGGAATTGACAGGATGACCTCTTTTCCCGGCAAAATTTTTCGCGCTTTTGATTCAAAGATATTTCATAGAGCTATCATTTAAAGGCACAGCTTATCACGGGTGGCAGGTGCAACCAAATGCTCTGAGTGTTCAGCAGACAATCGAAGAGGCTCTTTCCATCCTATTAAAAGAAAAAGTCAGGCTTACAGGAGCCGGAAGAACAGATACCGGAGTGCATGCAAGTTATTTTGTCGCACATTTTTCTTCCTCTTCAGAGTTACTCAATACACCCGGCGGGACTACCATGAAGCTCAACCATATGCTTCCGAATGATATTGCCATACTAAGCATCTTCCCGGTAAAAGAGAATTTTCACAGCCGGTTCAACGCCTTATCAAGAACCTACAAGTATTACATAAGCAGACGGAAAAATCCCTTCAGGCAGGAAACCAGTTATCATATTTCAGCAGACATTGATACCGGCGCTATGAACCGGGCAGCAAAGGAATTATTTAATTACTGTGATTTCAGTTCTTTCTGCCGTACAAATACCAATGTGAAGACTAACATATGTAAAATCATATCCGCGGAGTGGCATGAAGAAAAGGATATGCTTGTATTTACTATAAGAGCCGACCGCTTCCTCAGGAATATGGTAAGGGCTATTGTAGGGACAATGCTGAATATTGGATATGGCAGGAATTCGGTCGATGAATTCAGGGAAATTATCGAATCAAAAGACAGGCGCAGAGCAGGTACATCTGCCCCTGCTCAGGGGCTCTTCCTGACAGAAATAGAATATCCCTGTGAAGTTTTCAGCCAAAAATCCGTCTGAGGGACCGGTTTGCATCCTTAACCAGGATTCATTGTCAGTTGTGATCCAGAAAAATTCGATCCCAAGTCAGAAAACATTAAGAATAAAATGTAATATCTGATATCTGGAAGCTTATTATAAAACTATAGCAAATACCCCGCTATAAGAAGCCTGAACGGGCCCATGAGACTAGACCAGATCACAGGCATCAGCCGGCATCCAGTGCGCATCCCTGCCATCCCATTTAACATTGCAGCCGATCGGGTTGGTAACCGGCACTTTTACCGGTCTGCCTGAGAGGTGGTCTTCCAGGGCATTTTCAAGATCATTTACTTTCATTTTGGAGCTGTCCCGGGGTGAATCAATAGCCCGGCCACAATAAATCAGTTGGCGGTTCTCATCAAAAACATAAAAATGCGGTGTTCGCAATGCTCCGTATTTCAATGCTGTCTCCTGGGTCTCATCATAAAGGTATACCCAGGGGAATTTATATTTTGTCATTCTCTCAACCATGTGGGGAAAATCATCCTCCGGATAGGTATTTTTGCTGTTGGAGTTGATTCCTGCAAATCTGACTCCCCGGGAGGCATATTTATCGGCGGTAGCCCTTGTGACTTCATCAGATCCAATAACATAAGGACAATGGTTACATGTAAAAAAAACCACGAGAACCCTGGCATCTTTGAAATCATCAAGCGTATAGGTTTTTCCATCTGTGGCCGGAAGTTTGAAGTCCGGTGCTTTCTCATTCAGCTGCAATGTAAATGCCATAAATTATATTTTTAAGTTTTACAATTTTCAATTCAACTTAAATAACACATAAGTAGCCAATAAGGTTCAAAAAACTTATCAATATATTGATCCTGTAAAATTTTTCATCTTGTCTGTGTATTTTAAGCTGAAAAAATTTGACTTCGTCGATTTTGCATGCAGACCTCAATGGCCTGTAGAAATATAAATTAGTTGCAAAATTCATATATATTTGATCCGGAATAATCAACTACTTGTCAGTGTTTAATTTAAAACAAACAATAATATGAAGACTCTGCTGCTGCTCATTTCTCTTATCCTGATAACTATAGTTCCTGCAGACAGTCAGGATCCAACATCATTTACGGCTGAGCATCTCTGGCAGATGCGTCGAATCGGATCTCCTGCTGTTTCGCCTGACGGAAAATTCAGCCTTCTGACAATTACTTCCTATAATATCAGGAAGAATGAATCATCAACATTTATTCATCTTCTCAATAATGAGAGTGGAGAAAAGGTACAACTCAGCTTTACCGGAAGTGAGTCAGCTCCGTTCTGGTGCCCGATAGGAAAGCGCATTGGTTTTGTAAGCCGCAGGGATGGCAATCCCGCGCAGCTTTATATAATGGACCACGGCTGGTCGGAAGCTGAAAAGATAACAGATCTTCCTGTTGGTGTTTACGCCCCTAAATGGTTTCCCGATGGAAAAAGAATAGCCTTCGCAGCAAATATCCATCCTGATTATAACGGCGATTTTGAAGTATTGAAGCAGATACTAAAAGAGCAGCGGGAAAGCAAGGTCACCGCAAAAGTTACCGAAAATGTCATGTACAGATTCTGGGACAGGTGGCTGGCGGACGGATTATTCCCGCGACTCTTTAAGGTCGAGGTTGAAACCGGGAAGGTGACAGACCTGATGCCCGGAACCTCCAATTATTTTTCAATGATGGGGGGAGTATCGTACGATATAGCTCCTGATGGAAATGAAATAGCAGTCTCTATGAACAGTATCCCCCCTCCTTTCGAGAAACTGAATTATGATATTTTCCTGCTCAGTACTGATGGCAGCGGAACGATGAAAAATATTACAGCGCACAACCCTGCAGACGATCTCAATCCGGTTTACAGCCCGGATGGAAGATCAATACTTTATGGCAGAAAGAATAAAGCCCATTTTTATGCCGACAATACTCAGATGGTCATATATGATATTGCTTCAGGCAGCCACAGGAATATCACCTCCGGCATTGACCT
>SLKJ01000136.1 GCA_007134675.1 Bacteroidales bacterium | reverse complement strand
TGCAGGGACTGGATGGCTATATAGTTGTTGAATCAGGTAATATTTTGCTTGTCTGCCGGCAGGAGGATGAACAAAGGATAAAACATTTCCTGAATGATGTGAAAATAAAAAAGGGAGAGGACTATCTTTAGACAATCGCCCTGTAATTTTCAAAATAACCTCCGGTGAATGATTGGCCGCCATGCCGCCGGCAGAAAACTATAAAAAAAAAAACCGGAGCTACGCCCGGTTTTTTTTATCAGTGAGTAGTATACTGTCAATACTCCCATAAATCCTGTTCGAAGTCAAATATCGCATTATGTATTCTTTCCGACTCAAGCAATGCATCGCGTCCAACTGCATATTCGTTGATAGCTCTGTTGTTGAACACATTTGATTCGCGGTAGATGTACCCTGAAAATCTTCTTTGAAGGAAGAGGTCGTCAAATGAGAGGTTTGAAAGATCATTCCCGCGTCCATAGACTTCATGACTGGCAAGTACCTCCCGGGCTGAGGGATAATGTACCCAGAATACATTCTGCCTCCGTATCTCACCTTCTTCAACGCCTTCGTCATCAGTAGTATACACCCTGATGGGACTGAAACCTACTATCCTTGAACCGAAAGTTGAATGCCTCTTGTCGAAGTACCATTGTTCAAGTATAAGGTATTCGCGTACTTCAAATGTGCGGACCTCGCCGACTATCTCCCGTTCTACGGTTTCGCCCGTGGTAACGTCAACTACCGTTTCGGTTCTGACTCCTCCTCCCAGCCTGTTGTCGATGACCTCCATCTCTACAGGGACCCTGAATTCTTCAGTGTTGTATACTTCAAGTTCACCATTCTGGACGGCCTGGTAAAGTAAATCAATCAGGCTCATTCTCGGACCAAAGGGTTCGGTCGGGAAATAGAGGTTGTGGTTCATCTTTTCCCGCAGGTCAACCATTCTCCATATCATCCTGGACCATGGCACATCTGCTTCCCGAAGGTGGGGCAGGGGGACAGGTCTTCTGTAGGGGACATTCTCTTTCTGATAGATGCTCCCGGTGGTCAGATCCTGCGATTTCAGTTCAGTTTCTGCTGCAAGGCAAAAAATTGCTGCGGTCATTAGTATTACTGTCAAATTCTTCATCTCAATATTATTGTGAGTTGCTGTTATGTTATGAACTTAATCAATTCTGAAACTTATGGTAGGAAGCCTCCTTTCATCGCCGGTGGTGCTTCTGGCCACTATATCTTCAATATATATCCTCTGGCCCCTGCCGGCATTCCTTATAATTTCCCTCTGTGCATCGGTAAAGAGATTGTTGTTTGAGGTGGCATCGGTAACAAAACCGCCGGTGCCGACAGAAACAACATTAAAGCTCTGGACAGTGAACCTGAGGTCGAAATCGAAGTTTTCCATATCTGCCAGTACTCCTGTTTGTGCCAGAAGTAAATTCCTTCCTATATTACCGCCGGTGCGGCCGGCAACTTTGGCAACGGGATCAGGAACAGTTCTGACCCTGAAACTTCTTGAACCCATATTTCTCCTGGAACCGTCAATATTGGCGGCCACTGATACCTCTGCGTCACCGGTCCGGCTTGGCACTACTATGTAGTTTGTTCCTGAAACCCTTCTTATAGTGCCATTTGTGACTGTAGGGGTTATCTGGTCGGCCGCGAGTCCCGGAATAGAGATCTCTACAGGGTTGTCAATTCCAAGATAGAAAACGTTCATTGCAGTAGGAGATACAACCAGGTTTGGTTCGGCAACCTGGTATTCGCTTCTGAATGGCCTGCTGATAACTGAACCATCAGGATTACGCAACCGTATCAGTCCCCCCCAGCTATGATAACCGAGGCTTGCAGGCCTTGTACGGTAAATACCTTTCCCCTGTTCAACATCCAGTGTCTGGGCCTGACCAACCATCTGATAGTCGATTGTCCCGTCAGGCAACTCTACCCGCTCGTAATTTCCGACAAGCACCTCAGGAGCCTGTGTGGTGTCAAAGGCGGCAATAAAAACGCTTGCCTCGAAGTTGTCTCCCCTGAATACATAGTTGGAGCGGGGGATGACCGTGGCTTCAAGATGGTTGAACATAAATGAACCGGCGTCTACCTGATCCAGTAGATAGGTCGTGATGTCCGACTCGGCATTCCTGACATCTGCCTGCATCTTTGAAAGCATTGTAATTGCTGCCACAAGTGGCATATAATAGAACTGCTCTTCTTCCCACCTCTTGGTAACGCCCTCTCTTACAGGGGGGTCAGAGGTGTCAAGGTTTGTTTCGATGGATTGTATAATCCCGATATGATCAGGGTCGACCATTGCAAGCAGCTCTTCCCTGAAGTCTTCAATCCTTCCCCTGAGTTCAGTGGCGTTTGGGTTTGGGCCTCCAAGCATTACATTTGAGGGTATGCTTGTATTTTCCTTTGCCCTTATCAGTTCGCCCACAATCCTGCCGTCTACTATTGCTTCCTCACCACGGGTTCCGGTTGCCCGGATAATTTCAAATTTAAGTTCCTGAATGTAGTCAAAGAGATCATTTGCCATAATTCTTACATGGTCGGCTTTCTCCTTCCACGGTCCAACCCTCTGAGGATTCTCAGCATAACGCTGTGCAAATTCGTTATATGTAGCTTCATTACTTGCTGCGAAATTTTCAGTGGTCCTTGTTAGTCCGTCATCTACCACGATAAAGGCATCAAGTACTTCCACGGATACATTCAGTGCGAGCATTGCAAGAAGCACCAAATACATCATTCCGATCAGTTTTTGTCTCGGGGTTTCTTTTTTACCGGCCATAACGGTGTGGATAAATTTATTGTTTCAATTACTATTTTCTGCTCACGACATTCATGGCAGACAACATATTTCCATAAATTGAATTCAGTTCAGAAAGATTCTTGCTGAGATTACTTATCTCCTGCTTGTATTTTTCTGTTTCCTCAACAGATGATTTAAGATTATTGGTTATTGTCCCGAAATCATTGTAAACAATCTGTGAGCTCTTAAGATGTTCATTATTGTTCTGTAACTGAAGTTCATATACTGCATTAAGCGCATCCAGATTCTTGTTAATGGAACCCAGCTTTTCACCTATGCTTCTGTTGCCCTCCATTATGGTTGATTGCTCGGTGTTAATTGATTCCTTCAGAAGGTCGTATGAGCCTACCAGCTGGTTTGTTGAATTTTGGATCACTTCAGAATTTTTCTGATAGGATTCGGACAGATTATTTACATTGCCCTTCAGATTTTCGGTTGAACCTTCGAGCGATTCTGTGAGCGAATTTATTGACAGGGCAGCAGTCTTAATATTGGAGACATATTCATTTGTTGCCATGGAGGCATCAGAGATATCAGACAGCTTGGCCATTGTTGTATTAAGGTTCTTTAAACCCTGGCCGAGCCTTTCGAAAAGATCCGGAGTTATCTCCGCATTTTCCAGCATCTGGTCAAATTTTGTAATTGATGCGGTACTGCCGGACCCGACGGCATAATTATCATTACCTCTATCATTGCCTCTTGTCCGTTTTTGAAGCATCGGATTAACTTCTTCAGGATCTTCATGCATACCAGCAAGCTCAGGGTATACAAGAGTCCAGTCCAGTTCTTCATGAAGAGGTTCAAAGGCCGAGAAAAAGAATATGACAGCCTCAGTTCCCAGTCCCACAATAAGCATAAGGTCAGCTCCCTGCCAGTGCTGGAGCTTAAACAGGGCGCCAAGGATAACTATCGATGCACCTATTCCATACAGCTTGGCCATGAAGGCCCTCCACCCGGAGCTATGTACTAGTTCTGAAAATTTCATTTTACTAATAGTTTAATTATCAATCAATTTTTTTCTCAGGAGTATAACGAATATTTATAAATTTTGAGTATTGCAAATAGATACCGGTTATATTTATCTTTCTTTTACCTGCTGCTTCCAAGATAATTACGCACATTTCTGAATCCTATATAGGATTTTGCGGTGTCCTGATACTCATAGCTCCTTGTGCTCACCTGAAGATAGAAAGCTATGTCCTTCCATGAGCCTCCCCTTACCACTTTTCTTTTAAGGGCAGGAGGATCATCCGGCAATGCATTGTATTTATAGTTGGGGTTCATATCGTGCGCAAAGGTGTAGAATGACTCGTCATAAGCGTTTTCTGTCCATTCTGCCACGTTCCCGGCCATATCATACAAACCGTAATCGTTTGGTTCGAAAGAGGCTACCGGAGCAGTATAGAGCCATCCGTCATCGGTATAATTACCCCTCATGGGTTTGAAGTTGGCAAGGAAACAGCCTTCCATGTTACGTGTATAAGGTCCGCCCCACGGGTACATTGACAGGGGTATACCTCCCCGGGCTGCATATTCCCATTCCGACTCCAGGGGCAGCCGGTAGTTCTGCACAAAGCCCTGGCCCCTTCTGGCCAGATGCTCATTGAGATAATTGGTCCGCCAGATACCGAATGCACGGGCCTGTTCCCAGTTAACACCTACCACAGGGTAATCGTCATAAGAGGGATGCCAGAAATACATATTGGCCATGGGCTCATTGTATGAGTAAGTAAAATCATGTATCCAAACCAAAGTGTCCGGATAGACATGGACCTGGTCACGCAGCACAAAAGAGGAACGGTCTGCAATTGGAACTTCCTCTCCGTCCTGGTTATACACGGTTCCTTCATATTGCTGGGTTTCAGGGTTCCAACGGTTTGACCTGCGGGCAGCCTGGTGGTAATCAACCCAGAAATACTCATAAACCAGTTTTCTGGTGTCAAGTTCTTTCCTGTTGTTAAATCGCTCCCTGGCTGGATAGTACATATCTTCCAGCGCATCAACCATGTCCGGGTCCCGCATGTTGATCCTGGTGTTCCAGTTGAGTCGCGGTTCATCCAGATCTCTGTCCAGATCGTCAGTCATTATTAAAAACTCATCAAAACCATAATCGGCCAGAGTTCTCCTCATTATTGAGTCCCTTACGTAGTATACGAACTGACGGTACTTGTTGTTTGTTATCTCTGTTTCGTCCATCCAGAATGCATCTACCGAAATTGTCCTGGTCAAAGCATTTTGAGCGAACATGACATCTTCGTCACTGGGACCCATTATAAAATGACCCTGCGGAACGAAGACCATTCCGTACGGGTCAGGTTCATGCCACGTTTTTCTCCCTTGAACACCAATTAGCTCGCCGCTGGGGGCTCTGCCGCATCCTGACAGGATTATTGCGGCCAGTGTTACTAAAAAAACAACTTGTTTCATCTGTCTATTATTAATTATTTATTTATCAGATGTATATTATTCGTACCTGATAATTCCTGTACAGCTTTATGGACTGCTGTTCCTTTTACTGAAAAACCCATGCTTAGGTTTCATTTTTTTATAAAATTCTTATGCTTCTGTATCTTTGGGGTGTGCGATCTGTGACAAGATCAAAACAATATCTGATCATAAACTCATGAGTGCCCCTGTTGTGTCCCATGATTGCGGTTGTTGAAAAATCGTATGAATAACCTATATTGATGCCGTTAAACAACTCAAGGCCTGCTATTCCTACCACTGCAGAACCGAACCTGTAGAAGACTCCTCCCCATAATCTGTTATTATACTCGATAAGACTTCCCATGTTAAGTTGGGTAATAACTCCGTCAGTCTGCATATGAACTGCCGGAAGAAGCTTGTAGGAAGGATTGGTAAGCGATATGCCGTATCCTGCTGTAAGGTAATAATGCCTTTTCAGAAATGGGGTTGCCGTAGGGTTGTATTCTACCACAGGCTGGCCAATATGAGTGGCAGAAAAACCCACGTAAAGCTCATCGGTGTAATAGAACAGCCCTGCTGAGAAATCCAGGGTAATAGCGCTTTCGTTACCCACTGGTATGGATGGGTCACCTGTGGCCGGAGTATATCCTTCATCTGAAGGGATAACCCATTCCGCGTCAAGCGAAGAATTTATTATTCCGAATCCCACTCCTATTCCCAGTTTTCCGTCCCAGGCATTCATCCTGTAGGCATAGGATGCATTGATGCTCAGGTTGGTCTCAAAGCCAATTTCGTCATTTAATATGTGAAGTCCGGCACCGTGATCAGCCCCGAACAGACTGAAGGGGGTATTTGCGTTGAATACTGTTGTAACAGGGGCACCCTCAAATCCCATCCACTGCTGACGGTTGATTAAGGTTGCGCAGATTGCATTCTTGCTTCCCACGGATCCCGGATTAAACATCATAATGTTGAACATGTTTTGACTGAACTGAGGGTCCTGTTGTGCATTTCCAGAGGTGACCGAACAGGCGAAAAAAACCAGACAAAGAATTCTTTTCATAATAAACCGGATACTTCGGATTTTATTTTGTGCTTATTAATTGATTGTAAAGAAAAGAAAAAAAAACTATTTGACACAAATAATTTTCTGTATCCGGATAAAAGGTTCCGGTCATTTAAACTCAGGGCGTTAATGATTTAGGATTTTTATTCAGTTAATTATTTCAAATACGAAAAAATGACTGTTATATTGCTTTTAGTGGTTTATTTTTCTGAAATTCTGCCACCACCTCTCCGGCACTTCCTGCCTGCATGCTTTTCGGTAATCTTCGTACGAGCACGCAACCATAAGGCTTCTGGGCAGTTTTGATGAAGGGACCTCCATCCACCACCTGTCACTTTTGTTGCTTTTGTAGAAAATTATTTCATTATCCGAACCGGTAAGGTTCACAATGAATTTTGTGCACTCTTTTGCGGGATTAAAGGGATATTCTCCCTTTCTTTTGTAATAACCGTCAATGAAATACCAGGCTATCTGTGCTGCCTGGTGTGCAGTATGGTATCTCTGGTCGTATGAAGCATACCAGTCCACCACCGCGATGCTTGTCAGCCTTTCACTTTTACCTCCATACCATGCAAGCTGGCAGACTTCTTCTCCCTGAAAGCCGTTTGGGGATGGGAAGAGGGAGGCGGGAGCATCCGATTGCCTGATTGATGACATGCTTATCATAAGAAGATCGGTATCACGCAAAACAGGCTCTTTCTCAGCGAGCTTCTCCCTGGCTATTCCGAGTCTGAAGCTGTCGAACATAAGATCTTCAAGCAGCTTTATTTCATTTTTACTGGTGAAAAAGGATTGGTAACCGATATTGCTATAGTTAAAAAGGTATTTGGATCTGGAAGAGATAATGGTGCTGAGATAAGATTTTTCCGTAACATCAATATCGGGGTAATGGTCACTGCCCATCCCGGCCCTGCTGTCGATAGCTGTCAGGTTGATGGTCTTGTTGCTTATCTCATATGACCTGAACATTGCCAGCGTAAGGTCTCTGCTGCCACCCAGAATCATGGGGATGGTGTTTTTGGCAAGAAGTTCAGCCATTACGTCACGCAGTGCAGCATAACTGTCATCCAGACTTTTACCTGTCCTCAGATTACCCAGATCGGCAATCTTCATCTTTTCGTCTGCCATTGAAAGCTCATACAGGCATTTCCTGGCCTGATTGGCGGCATTGCTGCAATTGCCTCTGTGTGCACCCCGGTATTCGGAAATGCCAATCAGTGCAATATCTGCTTCTTCCAGATCGGGTGTTTTTTCTCTCTCAGTATGTTTTTGAACGAAATTTCCGAAAGCAGTCTTTTCGCCCAGGCGGTAATCGGAGTCGACCGAAACCGGTTCAAAATAGTCGATCAGTTCCATTATGAGGCTATTTTTTTCTCTTTTTGGTTCTGCCGGCTGTTTTGGGTTTTTCGGGTTTTTCCCTGCTTTTGCTGATTATCTCCATACAATCTTCACTTTTCAGGGTTTCAGGGTCAATATTGCCGGGTATCTTAAAGTTCTTTTTTTCATAAGAAATATAGGGGCCCCAGCGCCCTTTGAGAATTGACAGGCCCGGGGGATCGTCGAACTTCCTGATTATTTTTTCCTTTTCGGCTCTCCTTTTTTCATTTATCAGCTCAATGGCGCGATCCAGTTCAATGGTATAGGGACTGTCAATATCTTTTTTAAGCGATACAAACTTGTTGTCGTGGCGTATGTATGGCCCAAACCGGCCTATCCCTGCATACACCTCCTTATCCTCATATGTGCCTATTCGTCTTGGCAGTGTGAAAAGCTCAAGAGCCTCTTCAAGGCTTATGGTTTCAAGCCTCTGATCTTTGCGGAGTGCTGCAAATCTCGGTTTTTCCTCTGCATCTGAGTCACCTGTCTGTGCCATAGGACCAAACCGTCCTATCTTAACGTACACATTTTTCCCGCTTTTGGGATCAACCCCAAGGAGCCTCTCCCCCTTGTTCCTTTCGGAAGTCTCAAGGGTATTCTCTACCTTTTTGTGAAAAGGGTTGTAGAATTTATCTATCATTTCGGGCCAGGAAAGCTTTCCTTCAGCAATATCATCAAATTCCTTCTCCACACTGGCAGTAAAATTATAGTCAAGAATATCCTTAAAATTATCCATTAGAAAATCATTAACCACCATCCCGATATCGTTGGGAAAAAGCTTGGCTTTTTCCTTCCCGGTTACTTCAGTTTTTGAATTCTCTCTTATCCGGTTGTTGCTGTCAAGCTCAATGACCAGGTATTTTCGTTCTGTTCCCGGCCTGTCCTCCTTTACCACATATCCGCGGTTCTGAATATTGGTGATTGTAGGGGCGTAAGTCGAAGGCCGGCCTATACCAAGTTCTTCAAGCTTTTTCACCAGGCTTGCTTCTGTATATCTTGGCGGATGCTGGGTGAAACGCTCGGTGGCAGTCACGCTGAGTGCAACGGGCCGGTCACCTTTCTCAAGGGAAGGGAGCAATCCTTTATCAATATCTTCCTGCTCATCGTCCCTGGATTCACTGTAAACTTTGAGAAAACCTTCAAATCTGAGGACTTCCCCGGAGGCGATGAAGTTTTCTTCGGCATTCGATACACTGATGGTCACATTTGTTTTTTCCAGCAGTGCATCACTCATTTGAGAGGCGATAGTCCGCTTCCGGATAAGCTCATAGAGCCTTTGCTCATTTTCATTATTTCCCCCGGTTTTATCTTTTATATAGGTGGGCCGTATAGCCTCATGGGCCTCCTGTGCACCCTTTGATTTGGTCTTGTATTTACGTACCTTCAGGTACTTCTCCCCAAATTCTGATTTGATATGTTCTGCTGCAGCTGATAGTGCAGAATCGGAAAGATTCAGAGAGTCGGTCCTCATATAGGTTATCTTTCCTGATTCGTAGAGCCTCTGGGCAAGCGCCATAGTCTGCGCTACCGAGAACCCCAGTTTCCTGCCGGCTTCCTGCTGCAGTGTGGAGGTTGTAAAAGGGGGTGAAGGTGATTTTTTTGATGGCTTTTTGTTAATGTCAGTTATCAGGTAGTCGGCCCCGGAACATTTGCGGAGAAACTGCATGGCTTTTTCCCTGTCGGGGAAACGAACGGGAAGTTCAGCTTTAAACTCCGATTTTTCTCCCTTACCTGTTGTTACCTCAAACTGCGCGGTGACACGGTAGCTTGATGAACTTTTGAAAGAAAGTATTGCCCTTTCGCGCTCAACAAGGAGCCGGACTGCCACGGACTGAACCCTTCCTGCGGAAAGGGCCGGTTTTACTTTTTTCCACAGCACCGGTGAAAGCTCAAAACCCACGAGACGATCAAGCACCCTTCTTGCCTGTTGTGCGTCTACCAGCTCCATATTAACGGGCCTCGGATTTGCTATGGCTTTCTGTATGGCCTCTTTGGTTATCTCATGAAATACGATGCGTTTCACTTTCTCAGGCTTGAGCTTTAGCACTTCAATAAGATGCCAGGCAATAGCCTCCCCTTCACGGTCCTCATCAGATGCCAACCATACTTTTTCGGCCTTTTTAGCGCTCTTTCTCAGCTCCTCTACAACCTTCTTTTTATCGTCGGGAATAATGTATTGCGGGTTGTACCCGTTCTCTATATCAATACCAAAGTTTTTTTTGGAAAGGTCTCGTATGTGTCCGAAACTTGATTTAACGGCAAATTCTCCGCCAAGGAACTTTTCTATGGTTTTTGCCTTTGCCGGTGATTCAACTATTACCAGATTGACTGCCATCTTGTTACAATTAGAGAAATGGAATAAAAATGCACAAAGTAAAGCATTTGGCTTTGTAACGACAAATGTAGGTGAAATTATTTTTATTTATAATTACACACAGAGGCATGAAAATATTAATAAATATTATTTGCTATTTTTGTTCCGGATTTGGAATGAAACTTGAGGCATTAATAAAAATAAAACCTCCGATTAATTGTCTGTTCACCGGGGACCTGAGATATGCAGGAAGAAGATAATATTAAAACAAAAAAGCGAAGGATATTTCTGGCCGTCCTGTGGGGACTGTTTGCGCTGCCATTGCTCATTCTGGTTGTGATATTCACCCTTATTTCAGCAGGGAAGATGGGGTTTATGCCTTCTTTTGAGGATCTTGAGAATCCTCAGAATAACCTTGCCTCGCAGGTCTTTTCAGCCGACGGTGAGTTGCTGGGGCATTATTTTCTTCAGAACCGCATTTACGTGGAATTTGATGAGCTCTCCGACAATGTGGTAAATGCCCTGCTTGCAACCGAGGATATCCGGTTTCGGAACCATGCGGGGATAGATCCGCGGGGACTGGCACGGGTGTTTATCAAATCCATTATCCTTCAACAGGATGCGGGGGGAGGGAGCACCATAACACAGCAGCTTGCAAAAAACCTCTTTCCCCGTGATACCACCTCCTACCGGTTCGGCATTTCCAGGAAAATAAACCTTGGCATTACCAAGTTCAAGGAGTGGGTTACTGCAGTAAAGCTGGAGAGAAACTACACCAAGGATGAGATAATCGTGATGTATCTTAATACGGTCGATTTCGGGAGTCATTCCTACGGGATAAAGACTGCTTCAAGGACTTTTTTCAATACCACACCCGATTCACTTATGGTTGAGGAAGCCGCCCTTCTTGTGGGTGTACTGAAGGCCCCGTCATGGTTCAGTCCCGTCAGGAACCCTGAGAGGGCTATAACGCGCAGGAATATTGTACTCAGGCAGCTTAACAGATATGATTTTATTTCAGATAGTGAATTTGACTCCCTGACAGCACTTCCTATTGAACTTGATTATATGGTGCAGGATCATAATGTGGGACTTGCCCGGCATTTTCGTGAACAGTTGAGGGTTACACTCAGAGCAAGAGAGCCGGTCAGGGAAAATTACTTTTCCTATCAGCGTTACCTTGAAGATTCTATTGAATGGGCCGACAACCCACTTTATGGCTGGACCAACAAGAACTTCAAGCCTGACGGTTCCAGTTACAACCTCTACCGGGACGGACTGCGGATTCATACCACTATAGATTCGCGTATGCAAACCTATGCCGAAGAGGCACTCAATGAGCACCTTGGCGGAGATCTGCAGAAAGATTTTGATCGTATCCGCAGTAGTTATGCCCGTAACCCCTTTTCAGATGACCTTAGTGCCGAGCAGGTTGAACTTAATATAGAAAGGACCATCAGACGCTCGGATCGCTACCGGAAACTGAACTGGGCCGGGGTGCCGAGGGATACAATAATGAGGATATTCAACACCCCTGTGTCAATGTCGGTTTTTTCATGGGAAGGAGATATTGATACTGTTATGACGCCTTTGGATTCATTATGGTATTATAAAGCTTTCCTTCGTTCCGGTTTTATGGCTATGGATCCTGCTAACGGCCATATCAGGGCCTATGTTGGTGGACCGGAATTCAGTCACTTCAAATTTGATCATGTCAGACTGGGCAAAAACCAGGCTGGTTCGGTATTCAAGCCCTTCCTCTATACCCTTGCCATGCAGGAGGGATTTTCACCCTGTGATATGGCACCCAATGTACCCCAGTCCTTTGAGGTTAATGATACAATCTGGACACCAAAAAATGCCGGCCCTACTGATTATGATGGCAGGATGGTTACCCTGAAATGGGGTCTGGCAAATTCGGTAAACAATATTTCCGCATGGCTGATGAAGCAGTTCAATCCCCCGGCGGTGATCGAGGTTGCAAGAAAACTTGGAATTCAGAGTCCTATTGATCCGGTACAATCAGTTTTTCTGGGTACGACTGACTTAACGCTTTATGAAATGGTAGGGGCATTTTCCACCTATGTTAACCATGGTGTTTATAATTTCCCTGTTATGGTTACAAGGATAGAAGACCGGCACGGGAATGTGCTGGCGGAGTTCCAGCCCAGAATAGAAGAGGCCGTTTCCGAGCATGCAGCTTACCTGATGGTTAACCTGCTTGAGTCGGTTGTCAATGAGGGAACGGGAAGAAGGCTACGGCACAGATACGGTTTCGACGGACAAATGGGGGGCAAGACTGGTACCACGCAGGGTTTTTCTGACGGGTGGTTTATCGGACTGGTGCCGCAGCTTGTGGGTGGGGCGTGGACCGGCGGGGAGGACAGGGGCATAAGGTTTAATAATATACATCTCGGACAGGGGGCTAATATGGCTCTTCCCATCTGGGCACTTTTTCTGGAGAAGGTGTACGCTGATGAATCGCTTGGCATTACAGAGGAAGATGAGTTTGAAGCACCACCCGGATTTAATATCAATCTTGATTGTGACAGGGTGTTCCGTTCTTCGCCTGTCAGGCGTTATGATGAGTTCTACTATTGAACATGGTTTCTAAATCAACATTATTCAGAAGACTCCTCAAAAGCAGATAGACTGGCTTATGTTCTTTAACTGATCATGGCTTCAGGATCATCCTGATCAGCTGCTCCACTTTTCCTGCTCTCAGGACTTCGATATTTTGGATTTTCTGATGCCCAACTATTTTATTGAAAGAAGAGATCACTATCTTTTTAAAACCCATCTTTTCTGCTTCTGCAATTCTCTGCTCCAGTCTGCCGACAGGCCGTATCTCACCCGAGAGGCCAACCTCACCTGCAAGGCATATCTCCCGGGCAACAGGCAGGTCGGTGTCTGATGAAAGTATGGCGGTAATCACTGCAAGATCAGTGGCCGGATCTGTCACCTTCAGTCCCCCGGCCACATTCAGAAAAACATCCTTGGAAGAAAGCCTGAAACCGGCTCTTTTTTCCAGTACTGCCAGGAGCATGCCAAGACGACGGAGATCAAATCCGGTGGATGACCGCTGGGGGGTACCGTAAGCTGCTGTGCTTACCAGTGCCTGTATCTCAATAAGAAAAGGGCGTATTCCGTCTACCATGGCAGAGATGGCGACACCGCTTATTTCATTTTCATGACTGGTAATCAGAATTTCGGAGGGGTTGTCAATTTCCCTCAGGCCGTTGCCCTGCATCTCGTAAAGGCCGATCTCCGAAGTTGACCCGTAACGGTTTTTTGTTGAGCGAAGAACACGGTAAAAATGGTTGTGGTCACCCTCAAAATGAAGCACCACATCAACAATATGTTCCAGGACCTTGGGACCGGCAAGGCTGCCTTCCTTGGTGATATGACCTATAAGCAGCACCGGTGTTGCCGTCTCCTTTGCATATCTCAGCAGTCCCGCAGCACACTCCCTGATCTGGGAGACACTTCCTGCAGGGGATTCAATGCTATCCGTCTGCAGGGTCTGTACAGAATCTGTTATGATAAACCCTGGCCTTATGTTATTCAGATGGTTATTTATAGCCTCAAGGTTGGTCTCTCCAAGTATATAACAATCACCTTTCTGCAGCTTAAGACGGTCGGCCCGGAGCTTTATCTGCCTGCTGCTTTCCTCGCCAGAGATGTAGAGCGTTTTCAGGTCAGGCATTTGCATAGCCAGTTGCAGCGCAAGGGTGGATTTACCTATTCCGGGTTCACCTCCTAAAAGGATCACAGATCCGGGGACAATACCTCCTCCCAGTATACGGTTAAATTCCCGGCTGTGGGTGTTGATACGTGGCTGATCTGCTGAAGGGATCTCAGATATCAGTTCCGGCATTACTGCTGAAAGCTTATCCCGGGTCGACTTCTTTGCAATTGCAGGTATGATTTCTTCTACATAACTGTTCCATTCATTGCAGGAGGGGCATCGGCCTATCCACTTGGGAGATTCGACTCCGCAGTTCTGACAGATATACACAGTTTTGGTTTTGGCCATTTTGTCTGCCCTTATCCAGGAGTAACTATTGTCACTTAAGGCTGTCTATTATTGTCGACGAGGAATATCCCTTCACAATGTCAAGGGTAAAAACTTCCCCTCCCATCTCCGTTACGATTTCCCGGCCTACGATCTCTTCAAGACTGTAATCACTGCCCTTGACGAGAATATCGGGCTGCACCTGCCTTATCAGCTCTACCGGGGTTTCCTCGTCAAACAGTATCACTGCGGTAACAAAAGAGAGTGATGCAAGGAGCATTCTCCTGCTATTTTCATCCAGCATGGGCCGCCCCGGCCCTTTTATGGCTCTTACAGACCGGTCTGTGTTGAGACCGACCACCATCACATCCCCCAGATCCGAAGCTCTTGCCAGGAAATCCAGATGTCCCTTATGCAATATATCAAAGCAGCCGTTGGTGAACACTATTTTATAATCTTTGAAATTCCAGTAGGCCAGCATACGGTCTATCTGTTTTCCTTCAAGGATCTTCGATTCTATAATATTTAGTTTACTCATTATGGAGATTGTTTTTGTCAGATATGGTCGTTATTACAAGAGGTTGCGGTTTTTTTTTGTTTTTCAAAAATACAATAAATAATGAAATTGAGCCCAGCACTATCATCAGAAGTGCCTGGGACTCGTGTGCAAGGGTGGCATATACAAGCCCATCTTCCCTGGAGATATCATAAAGGCCCAGTCCGACACTCACGATCCAGTGATAGGCCCCTATACCTCCCTGAACAGGAGCCGCTATACCCAGACCCCCGATTACCAGTATGAACATTACTGCATTTCCCCCGAGTCCGGCAGTTACCGGCAGTGCCCTGAAAACGGCCCATGTCATCAGGTAGTACATCAGCCAGATAAAAATGGTGTGTGCCAGAAACCATCCCTTTTTCTTCATTTGAGAAACTGATTTCATCCCTTCAAAAATGCTGGCTGTAATTCTTTCAAATTTCCTGAAAATCTTGTATTTCCTGAGCACTATGGCAATGATCCGGTAGAAAAGTATAAGCAGCAGCAGGGAGGCCAGGATCAGTATGTAGATAAACAGATTAAAGCTGAACCAGGGGGCGACTTTCTGGTAAACAGGTATCATAATATTGTTATACAGGAAGTCGCCGAAAAATCCAATTTCAACGAAAAAGATATATACACCAAGCAGCAACAGAACAATAAGGTCACTTATTCTTTCAGTTATAACTGTACCCATAAGCGAATCCGCCGGGATCCTTTCGGTTCGGTTCAGAGTGCCGCAGCGGGTTATCTCACCAATCCGGGGCAGGATAAAATTGGCCAGATATCCTGTCATCAGGGCATAAAATGTATTTTCCGGCGAAGGTTTGTGTCCCAGTGGTTCAATCAGGAGTATCCATCTGTAAGCCCTGCTTATGAATGCCAGGAAGGCGAATGTCAGTGATAAAATGACCCAGTAATAATTTGCAGACTTCAGTCCGCTGACCAGATCTTCGAAGCTCACGTCTCTGAAAGCAATAGCAAGCAGAATTATCCCAATCGAGAGAAAAAAGAGGATCCTTAGAGCATTTACAAATTTTTTTCTCACTTATCCGGTGACAAGTTTGTTGGTCAGTGTTTCGGGGAATATAACCAGGGGTTCAAAGGAGCGTGCTTCTTCACTGTTCATCATTGCATAGGATATGATAATGATGATATCTCCGATCGTCATCTTTCTTGCTGCCGGGCCATTCATGCCGATCTGTCCGCTGCCCCTCTCTCCTTTTATGACGTATGTTTCGAGACGCTCGCCATTATTGATGTTCACCACCTGCACCTTCTCATTCTCTATCAGGTTGGCAGCATCCATCAGATCCTCATCAATAGTTATGCTCCCGACATAATTAATGTCTGCCTCTGTAACAGTTACCCTGTGGATTTTTGATTTAAGTATCTCTATCATCATAATGATGCAAAATTATGAAAAAAAACATTATCGATCAAACGAATCTGGCTGGTGCGAACTGCAATGCAGGCAACCAGTTCATCTTCACCACCGGCCCAGTCGGTTACCGGTTGAAGGTCGCTGCTGTTGACTATTTCAAAATATTCAAGCTCAAAGAGCGGGTTTTTGTTGATGACATCTGCAACCCAACTCTTCAGCTCGTCCACCGTCATTCCTCTTTTTCTGACAGCTTCCCTGAGAGTCTGGTTTATGATGGCTGCATTTTCACGTTGTTCCGCACTCAGCAAAACATTTCTGGAACTCATCGCCAGACCATCATCCTCTCTGAGGGTCTCACATGCCCTTATTTCAACATCTGAATTTTGCATGGCTGTCAATTTGCGGATTATAGCAAGCTGCTGGATATCCTTTTTTCCAAAATATGCCCTGTCAGGTTTTATTATATCAAACAGTCGGCTCACAACCTGGGCAACACCATTAAAATGGCCGGGACGGAACTGCCCCTCCATCCTGTGTTCGAGACCCCCAAAATCAAAGATCCTCAAATCGGGCCGGGGATAGATTGTTCTTGTGGCGGGGACAAACAACATGTCACAACCCGATTCCTTCAGCCTGCTGATATCTTTTTCAAGGTTTCGGGGATAATTCTTAAGGTCTTTGGGATCATTGAATTGTGTGGGATTTACAAAAATTGAGACAACCGTAACCGCATTTTCAGACCTGCAGCATTCGATAAGTGAAAGGTGCCCCCTGTGAAGAGCCCCCATTGTTGGCACCAGTCCCACAGACATCTTTTCCTTTCTTATTCTGGCCAGAAATGAACCGGCTTGTTTTATCGTTCTGGCAATTATCATTTTGCAGCTGGATTTATTCTGCTAATATAATTATATTTATTATTTCAGTTTGTTCTCAGCCTCAGCCGGGGTTTTTATGTTCAGAAGCTGTGAGCGAAACAGGACCGATTGAGTTATAGAATATTTTATTATCTTTGCATTTGTCATGATTTGGGGTGTGTAATCAGATTCTGCCCTTTTCTTCAAATGATAAATCTGTACAAACCAGTGGAACACACATCTTTTAAGGTTAATTGTTTTTTACAGCATGACAGGTGATGGGTTTTCGGGATTTTTATAATTCAGGTGGTTAGATGGAAAAGACCAAGGTTCTTTACATTTCTCAGGAGATAAGTCCTTATCTTCCTGATTCTGAGATGTCTGTTATCGGAAGGAATCTCCCTCAGGGTGTCCAGGAGCGGGGGCGGGAGATTCGCACATTCATGCCCAGGTATGGTTGTGTAAATGAGAGGCGAAACCAGCTTCATGAAGTTATCCGCCTTTCGGGGATGAACCTGATAATAGATGATACTGATCATCCCCTGATCATCAAGGTGGCATCAATCCAATGTGCAAGAATGCAGGTGTACTTCATTGACAATGAAGATTATTTTCAAAGAAAATGCACCCTGGCCGATGAGAATGGAGTTTATTTCGATGACAATGATGAGAGGCTGATATTTTTCACCCGTGGCGTTCTGGAGACGGTCAAAAAACTACGCTGGTCTCCCGATATTGTTCATTGTCACGGATGGTTCACCTCACTTGTACCGCTTTACCTTAAGAAAGCATACCGTGAAGATCCCCTCTTCCAGCAGTCCCGGATAGTTTACTCTGTTTATAATGATAATTTTCCCGAACCACTTAACAAAAGTATCAGGAAAAAAATGATTTTTGAGGGGATTACCGACAAGGATGTAAGTGTTCTTAATCCCCCAAGTTACATTAACCTTTCAAAACTGGCAATAGCCAATGCCGATGGCTTAATTATCGGATCTGAGAGTGTCGATCCTGTTCTGAAAGATTATATTATGGAGCAAAATAAACCGGTTTTGAAATACCAGACTGCAGAAGAATACGTTGATCTATACTCAGACTTTTATGATAATATTTTAAACGGATCTATTAATGTGTCGAAGTAATCATTCAGTAAGTGGCTTAATAAATTTTTTTGAGAACAGGTCATTTTCAACTTTAGTTCTGCTGCTTTCCTCTCTTTTTTTTACATTTACCTCATGTGATGACTCAAGTTTTGTGGGACTGGAAGTGCAGCCTCCGGGTGACAGGTTTGTTGTTAGTTCATACAGTGATGAGATTATAAGCACATCGGTCTGGGAAACAGATTCAGTCTTTGCACTAAACCAGTCATTATCATTGCTCGGTGCTATGGACGATCCCCTGTTCGGCAGATTGTACGCCTCTTTCATTACCCAGATCGGAGTGTTCGATGCCGTCAATTTAGGTTCCGACCGGGTTGCCGATTCACTTATCCTGTACCTGTACTATAGCGGAACCTATGGCGGAAACTACGGACCGCAGGAGATTACAGTCCATGAGATCACAGAGTATATTGATGAACAGGTCAGCTATTTTTCAAATTTTGATGTAGATGCAATCATATACGAGTCCGATGTGCTTGCTGTCCATACCATAGATCCGTCTGAAGGAGATACTCTGATTGCCATCCCGATAACCAGTACCAGGTTGCAGGAGAAGCTTCTTTTTGCACCCGATACCGCTACACGGTCAATGTGGGATTTTGTTAACTATTTTCAGGGAGTTTATGTAAAGGCGGATGCGGTGGATAGTGGCGGCTCTATTTTTAATATTGACCTTAACCATCCGGGCTCAAAGCTTTCGCTCTATTACAGGAATGACACCCCCGATACCAGTTTCAGGTATGATTTTGTCATCAACCAGAGTCTGAACAGAGTAAATCTTTTTGAACAGGACTATACAACAGCAGTATTTTATGATGATATATCGCGGACTGCAACAGATGACTCGGTCTTTTATATTCAGGGTGCTTCCGGAGTGATGGGACGCCTTGACTTCGATTTCCTCCCCGCCTGGCGGGACTCCATGCCTGTTAGCATAAACATGGCACGGTTGTATTTACCTGTCGATCAGACAGCGGTTGATGAGAAACATCCTCTGCCTGCCAGGATATTTTTGCTGGAAAGAGATACGGACGACGGCCGTCTTTTGCGTATAGCAGACCTGTTACTGGGAGATCAGTATTTCGGTGGCTCATATAATTCCGAAACAGGTTACTACAGTTTGAACATTACCAACTGGGTCCAGTCTTTTGTGCGTGGAAACAGTAAAGATAATTCACTCTATGTAGGTGTCAGGGAACCGGCTATGACAGCCGGCAGGGCTGTTTTCAGGAACAGTAAACACTCTCTCGGGGGAGCGAGACTTGAAATGACCTATACGAAACATTAAAAAAATAAAAACCGGGGTCAAATGTGCGGAATAATTGGTTATATAGGTCCAAACCCTGCTTACCCCGTCCTCATTAACGGACTTAAAAGGCTTGAATACCGCGGATATGATTCTGCCGGGATCTCAATTTTAGACGGAACCCCCAAGGTCTATAAATGTATGGGTAAGATACAGGATCTTGAAGATTATGTAAGTGGAAAAGATATAACCGGCAGTGTTGGTATAGGCCATACCCGCTGGGCTACACATGGTGAGCCAAATGATATAAATGCACACCCTCACACCTCCCGTGATGGCCATTTTATTATCATTCACAACGGTATCATAGAGAATTGGGACCTGCTTAAGAAGGAGCTTGAGAGGAATGGTTATTCATTTGTATCTGATACCGATACGGAAGTTCTTGCCAACCTGATAGAGCATATTTACCTCAGTGGAGATATTAAAGCTGAGGCAGCTGTCAGGCTTGCACTTACAAAAGTGGTGGGGACATACGGACTGGTTGTCATCTGCAGGAATGAGCCGGATCAGCTTATTGCTGCCCGGTGCAGCAGTCCCCTCGTCATCGGTATAGGAAGCAGCGAGTATTTCATCGCATCTGATGCATCGCCTATTGCTGAGTATACCAAATCGGTCATCTATCTGAACGACAACGATGTTGCCATAATCAAAAAGGACGAGCTCATACTTAAAACTCTGCAGGTTGATGAGCCTAAAATAACACTTCAAAACCTGAATATTGAAACCGGCAAGTATGAAAAAGATGGCTTTGATCACTATATGCTGAAAGAGATTTTTGAGCAGCCGCGATCAATTGCTGATACTTTCAGAGGCAGACTTGTACCTGACCAGAGTGATATAAAACTCGGCGGGCTTCATAGTGTTTTGACTCAGATTCAAAATGCCCGCAGGATAATAATCGTAGCCTGCGGCACCTCCTGGCATGCGGCCCTGATAGGCGAATATCTGATTGAAGATCTCTGCCGCATACCTGTCGAGGTTGAATATGCCTCAGAGTTCAGATACAGGGATCCTGTTCTGGGACCCGAGGATATAGTTGTCGCCATATCCCAGAGCGGTGAAACTGCCGACACGCTTGCTGCCGTCAGACTGGCAAAGGAGGCAGGCGCACTGGTGCTGGGAATCTGCAACGTCACAGGTTCGGGTTTATCACGTGAAACTCATGCAGGAGTCTACACACATGCAGGGATTGAGATAGGAGTAGCCTCTACCAAAGCCTTCACCGCACAGATTACCGTTCTTACCATGATTGCCCTGCTGCTCGGTAATAAACGAGAGTTGATAACCGGGGATAAATACCGTTCCCTTATCGGCGAAATGCATTCGATACCCTCTAAGATAGAGGTTCTGCTTAAGCAGGATGCAAAGATCAGGTCTATAGCTGCCGGATTCAAAGATGTCTGCAGTATGCTTTTTATAGGCAGGGGTTATTGTTTCCCGGTTGCATTGGAAGGAGCGCTCAAACTAAAGGAGATATCGTATATTCATGCTGAAGGTTATCCGGCTGCCGAGATGAAGCACGGACCCATCGCGCTTATTGATAATAATATGCCAGTCGTCGTGATCGGGATCAGGGATAAATCATATGAAAAAATAGTGAGCAATGTTCAGGAAATAAAAGCTCGCAAAGGCATTGTTATTGCCATCGTAAGCGAGGGAGATGAACAGATAGCTTCAATAGCTGACCATGTGATTGAGATTCCATCAACCAACATCATTTTTTCATCCCTGCTTTCGGTTATCCCACTACAGTTACTCTCATACCATATTGCCGTATTGAGGGAATGCAATATTGATCAGCCCCGAAACCTCGCTAAGTCTGTAACAGTGGAGTAATAATCTCTGCCGGTTTTAATGATTGCTCGCAGGCGCAATCATTAGTTTTCAGCGTTCCAGGTATTGTTTATCATAATAGGATTTATATTCACCGCTTATAACTGCCTTCAGCCACTTTTCGTTATCCAGGTACCAGTCCACCGTCTTTTCCAGGCCCTCCTGAAAGCTGACAGAGGGTTTCCACCCCAGCTCACGGCTTATCCTTGAATTATCGATGGCATAACGCAGGTCATGACCGGCTCTGTCTTTGACAAAGGTTATAAGCTTTTCTGATGTACCGGGTGGCCGATCAAGTTTTTTATCCATGATAACGCAAAGTGTCCTGATAAGATCTATATTTCTCCACTCGTTATTTCCCCCTACATTATATGTTCTTCCGGATTGTCCCCTGTGAAATAGAAGATCAATGGCCGCAGCATGGTCTTCCACATAGAGCCAGTCCCTGATATTCTCACCTCTGCCATAGACAGGCACGGCACGGTTGTTTTTAATATTGTTGATGGCCAGCGGTATCAGCTTTTCCGGAAACTGGTTCGGGCCATAATTATTTGAGCAGTTCGAGATAATGACCGGCAACCCATAGGTATGGTACCAGGCCCTGACCATGTGGTCGGAACCGGCTTTGGAAGCTGAGTAGGGGCTGCGGGGGTCGTAGGCAGTCTCCTCTGTGAATAATCCTTCTTCTCCGAGTGAGCCGTAGACCTCATCTGTTGAGATATGATAAAACAGTTTGCTGCCGGTTTCTTCTTTCCACCTTATCCTTGCGGAATTAAGAAGGTTTACTGTGCCCGTTATGTTGGTGTTGACAAACTCCATCGGTCCGCTGATGGACCTGTCCACATGTGATTCAGCCGCCAGGTGGATTACAGCATCGAACATATGGCTGGCAAACAGCTCGTCAATGAAGGCTGTATCGTTTATATCTCCTTTGATAAAGGTGTAGTTTCTGTTTTGTTCAACATCTCTGAGGTTCTCAAGATTACCTGCATAAGTGAGTTTATCAAGGTTTATAATACGGTATACGGGGTATTTTTTGACAAACCGGCGGACAAGGTGTGAGCCTATGAATCCGGCCCCTCCTGTTACTAAAATGGTCTTTTTCATCGATCTCTGATTTATCCTGCCGCTGATACAACTACTCAGGCGGTCCTCAGGTTATTGTTTTATTTGTTGTTTATTTGTTCTTCCGGTAATACTGTTCCCATTTCCAGGCCGACACCAAAGCTTCTTCCAGGCTGCTTTCAGCTTTCCAGCCAAGCTCCCTGTTAGCCAGGGAGGTATCAGCCCAAACCTGCTCGGTGTCGCCGGCCCTTCTGCCTGTAATGGTGTAATTAAGCTTAAGTGAGTTGACCTTTTCAAATGTTTTGATCATTTCCAGCACTGAAATTCCTTTCCCTGTTCCCAGGTTAAAGACCTCGTAGTTCTTTTTATTCCTGTTCTCAAGCAGCCGTTTTATGGCTACCACATGAGCCCTGGCGAGGTCGGTAACGTGAAGGTAATCACGTATGCATGAGCCATCAGGTGTGTTATAGTCGTTGCCGAACACCTTCAGCTGACTGCGTAGCCCGGCCGCCGTTTGTGTAATAAAAGGCACCAGGTTATCCGGGACACCGCTGGGCAGTTCTCCTATAAATGCGGTTGGATGGGCTCCTATGGGATTGAAATAGCGTAAGGAAACAGATTTGAGTGACGGGTTGGCCGTGATGCAATCCTCTATAATATCTTCTGAGATTTTTTTGGTATTGCCATATGGTGAGCTGGCTTTTTTGACTGGCGCTGATTCGGTTACCGGCAGCTTATCCGGTTGTCCGTAAACGGTGCATGAAGATGAGAATACCAGGTTGCTCAGTGAACGCTGCTGCATTTCCTCAAGAATGTTTATCAGCGAGACAAGGTTGTTCCTGTAGTATGTAAGGGGTTTTTCAACTGATTCGCCAACCGACTTGGAGGCAGCAAAGTGGACGATTGCCGTAATGTCGCTGTTTCTGTCAATGTATTCTCTTAGCAGCGGAGCATCACACAAATCCAGCTTTTCAAATCCGGGCCTTACCCCTGTAATCTTCTCAATTCCGTCAATAACATCCGGTTCGGAATTTGAAAGGTTATCTGCAATCAGCACCCTGTACCCTTCGTTGATAAGCTCAACGGCAGTATGAGACCCTATATACCCTGTCCCTCCGGTTACCAGTACAGTACTGTTCATTCGTATAAAGTGTAGTTAGCAATCTGTTTAATAATGTGTTGCGAATTCATGATGAATTAATAATCAATTATTTATATTTTACAGGTAATTCATATTTAAAGACTCCAGTAGTGGATGCCCTCCTGCTTGCCTGCAAACAATTTCCGGTAAATACCTTTTATATCAACCAGCACTGCATGGCCATTGCTCATAGACCTGAAATCATCAACCGAAAGGTTAAGATATTCCTGGTGGCTGACTGCAATAATTATTGCATCATAATTGTTTCCGTGCCTCTCTTTCATATCGAAGCCGTATTCCTCTCTTACCTCACTGGAAGAAGCGTGAGGATCAACCACATCAACCTCCCTGATTCCATATGAAATCAGTTCATGGTAAACATCAGCCACCTTCGAGTTCCTTATATCGCTTACATTTTCCTTGAAAGTGACTCCCATTATCAGTATACGCGATTCCATTACGTTCTTGTTAAGTGAACTTATCCTTTTCATGGTCTGCCTTGCCACGTACCTGCCCATGGAATCGTTGATATAACGGCCCGAGATGATTATCTGCGGGTGATACCCGAACTCTTTTGCCTTATATGTGAGATAATAGGGATCTACCCCGATACAATGCCCACCCACCAGTCCGGGATAGAACCTGAGAAAATTCCATTTTGTGCCGGCTGCCTCAAGCACTTCGTGTGTATTTATTCCCATTCTGTTGAAGATCAATGAGAGTTCGTTCATAAAGGCGATGTTTATGTCCCGCTGGGTATTTTCAATGATCTTTGCCGCTTCTGCTACCTTTATGGAGCTGGCTCTGTGCACTCCCGCCTCAATTATCAGCTCGTAGGTTCTGGCTATGTTTTCAAGCGATTCATCATCACAACCGGAGACCACCTTTACTATCTTTGTCAGGGTGTGCTCCCGGTCACCCGGGTTTATCCTTTCCGGAGAAAAGCCCACCTTGAAATCCTCTCTGAACCTGAGTCCGCTGTTTTTTTCCAGTAGCGGTACGCAGTCCTCCTCCGTGCAACCAGGATAAACGGTGGATTCATAAATTACATAGTCACCTTTTTTAAGAATTTTGCCGACTGTTTCCGAAGCTTTCAAAACAGGAGTCAGGTCAGGAAGATTATGGCCGTCTATGGGAGTCGGCACTGCTACTATATGGAAATCGGCCTGCCGGAGATCCTGGGGACTTGAGGTAAAAATAATGTCACATCCCTCGAAATCCGATGAGTTCAGCTCCCGGCTCGGATCGATGCCGTTTTTCATCATTTCAACACGTTCGGGTTTGATGTCAAACCCGACTACGGGTACTTTTTTTGCAAATTCCAGGGCAATTGGCAGGCCTACATATCCCAGTCCGATCACCGAGATCTTCTTTTTTTTTCTGATAAGTTGTTCAAACATTTTCTATTGGGAATAAATAATTTTTGGAGGTTACTTGAGATAAACAAAAAAAACCGTCCGGGTTTCAATCCTTTAACAGGTGTTCAATACAGGGGTGATATTCGCCTTTCAGTCCGACAGGTTTTGAGTTTCTTATGGTGTAAACAGTCTCGATTGATCTCCTTGCCTCATCAAGCCCGAATCCTTTTCCATCAAGAGTGTTCCTGTAGGTCTTTGTATGCAGTTCCGAAAACCCGTCACTGAATTCTATCTCTTCATTATCAACAGTAATTGATCTGTATGTACGCTGGTTTAGTTTTTTGATTCCCGGGGGGAGGTCGTTGTAATCTATACTCAGAAGCCACCTCACTCTGGCTTTTTCCAGTCTGAGAAAACCTGCTGCCCTTTGGCTATCGGATAGGTGTACTATGTTTTCGCTAACCGGTCCGAAGATCCAGGTAAGCATATCGAAAAAGTGTACACCTATATTTGTTGCAACGCCGCCCGATTTCTGAATATCACCTTTCCATGAGATGTGATACCAGTGTCCACGGCTGGTAACATATGAGAGGTCAATATCATATACCTTATCCTGAGGCCCTTTGTCAATTTTTTCCTTAAGTGCAATAATCGATGGGTGAAGCCTGAGTTGCAACACATTATATATTTTTTTCCCGGTCTCCTTTTCTATCTCGGCCAGGGCATCAAGGTTCCAGGGATTGAGCACCAACGGTTTTTCACATATTGCATCGGCTCCCTGGCGCATGGCAAAGCGTATATGGGAATCATGGAGGTAGTTCGGTGAGCATATGGTAACGTAGTCTATCCTGGTGCCGATCCTTTTGAGTTTATCTATGTGCCTGTCGAACCTTTCAAACTCAACAAAGAAATCAGCTTCGGGGAAATAGCTGTCAATAACGCCTACACTGTCAAAAGGATCAAGTGCAGAAAGCAGGTTGTTACCGGTCTCCCTGATTGCCTGGAGATGCCTGACGGCAATATAACCGGCTACACCTATAAGAGCAAAGTTAAAAGGGCCTGCAGTCATAAAGAAAACTTTTATTAGTATGCTTAAAATTTAAATTTTTGTTTTTTTGGCAGAATATTATTAAAACCTTTCTGGTCCTGGCTATGCCAGATCAGGTATCAGGTTAAATCTATTTTTTTTCTATTCTGGTAACATGGTCATCTTCCAGCTTATACTTCTGACCGCTTTCCGGGCATACTGCTGTGCCATCATCGCCGAAGGCCAGCTTATGGCCGTACTCACTCATCCAGCCAAGCTGGCGTGCAGGGTTTCCGGCTACCAGGGCATATGCCTTTACTTCTTTTGTGATCACCGCTCCAGCACCTACAAAAGCATAAGGGCCGATATTGTTTCCGCATATAATGGTGGCATTTGCGCCAATGCTGGCACCCTTCCCAACCAGCGTTCTGATATAACTGCCTCTTCTTACTATGGCACTCCTGGGGTTGACGATATTTGTAAATACCATAGAGGGTCCCAGAAAGACATCATCTTCGCATATTACACCGGTATATATTGAAACATTATTCTGTACCTTGACGTTCCTGCCCAGAACCACTCCCGGCGAAACAACAACATTCTGTCCGAGATTACAGTTTTCTCCTATAATACAATCCGGCATAATATGGGTAAAATGCCAGATATGTGTTCCGGCACCGATACTGCATCCATCATCGATCACGGCTGTTTTATGAGCCTGGTAGTTCTTTTTGTCTTCACTCATTGTCTGTCAGGTTTTAAAATAATCATGTATGGAGCTGCAGATATATTCAAGCTGATCATTTTCAAGCTCTGTATGCATCGGTATGGACAGAACGGAATCACACAATTCTTCGGCAACAGGGAAATCACCTTTCAGGTATCCGTATCTGAGATATCCTTTCTGAAGATGCATTGGTACGGGGTAGTAGATCATGGTAGGAATATTATGTTCTTTAAGGAATTCCCTGAGCCCGTCCCTGTCAGCGCCTGCCATTTTCAGTGTGTATGCATGAAAGATATGCGTTGAACGGCTCATGCGCCCGGGCAGGATCAGACGGTCTATCCCCGAAAGGGCACGGTCGTAATAGCCGGCAGCTTCAGCTCTGTCCTGGTTATACTTATCAAGATATTTCAGTTTTACGTCAAGAATAGCGGCCTGCAGGGTATCCAGTCTGGAGTTGACCCCTATCATCTCATGGTAATATTTGATCTTTGAGCCGTGGAGTGTTATGGCGCGTAACTTCTCCGCCAGTCCCTGATCGCCGGTGAATATGGCACCGCCATCGCCGAAGCAGCCCAGGTTCTTGGAAGGGAAAAAGCTGGTACAGCCTATATGCCCAATAGCTCCAGCCTTTTTAACCATTCCGTTAGAAAAGGTATATTCACTGCCCAGCGCCTGGGCGGCATCTTCAATGACCCGGAGATTTCGGCTCTCTGCAATTTCCATTATGGCATCCATATTGGCGCACTGCCCGTACAGATGCACCGGAAGAATAACTTTTGTTCTGCTGGTAATAACCTGTTCGATGCAGGAGGCATCAATATTGAAACATTGGGGACATACATCTGCAAATACCGGTTTCAGGCCCAGTAATGCAATAGCTTCCACGGTAGCTATAAATGTGAACGGGGTGGTAATTACTTCATCACCCGGCTCAAGGTCCAGCGCCATGAGGGCAATCTGCAGCGCATCCGTTCCATTTCCGCAGGTGACAGCATGGTCAATGTCGAGGTAGGATTCAAGATTCCTGCCGAAAGCTCTCACTTCAGGTCCGTTTATAAAAGCACCTGATTCTATAACCTTATTAATGGCTGCATCAACCTCCTTTCGGATTTTTCTGTACTGTACCGGGAGATCAACCATCTTTATATGGTTCATTCGCATAAGGTATAGTTAGAAATCTGTTTAACATCCTTTTCCTCCACCTGTTTTTTGTCACTGTTTTTAAGGCAGCCAACAAAGTTAAAAAAAAATGAGTCAGCCTGGGACATATACGGGAATAATTCTTTATTTTTGCCTTTGAGGAACCGCTATTATAATATATTATCCATCACTAATCCATTTATGTCTTGGAACTTGTAAATCATATAAGAGATCTGCTGTATCATCATGACTGTGTTGTTGTTCCCGGGTTTGGAGGCTTTGTTACCAATGAGCGTTCCGCCCGAATAGACATGGCCACCAACAGCTTTTATCCGCCAGCCAGGCAGGTTGGCTTCAATGCCCGGTTGGATCATAATGATGGTCTGCTTATAAGCTATCTTTCTGCAAGGTTATCTGTAAATTATGTTGATGCCAGAAGACTGGTGGAGTCTTTTGTTGAAGAGGTGGCACAAAAATTTTATGAGGGTAAAGGGGTCTATTTTGAAGGTATCGGGCATTTTATGGTGGACAGGCAAAAGAATATTCAATTTGACCCTGACCCGGCGGCAAATTTTCTGACCGACACTTACGGGCTATCTTTTTTCCGTTATCCCACTCTTGAAAATGTTAAACCGTCGCGATTGATGCAGAAAGAGGAGCACGATACAAAATCAAACGTTTTGTCCCGCAGAATCAGAAGAATTCTTCGATATGCCGCGATAGGCATACCACTCGTTGCAGCACTCAGCTGGGGTGCAATGCAAACAGGCCTTGTAAGGGAATTCAGATTTGACCTCTCTACACTTAATCCATTCAGTGCAGTAGTTGATAATGAATTACATTCTGAACCGGGTACAACGGATGGTGTGGTTTTTAAAGATGCAGAAATTGAGGCTGACCCGGACGAAATGAGCAGTCAGCAGAGAGCCCTGTTATACGAGGAAACCATCCCTGAAGAAGAGCCTTATACAGCTGAACCCGACCGTATAGCAGAGCAGGAGGCTGTTATGCCCGATGCCCGACCGGAGACTGACCCTGCTGCCACTGAAATGGTTGAGACTGACCCTGCTGCCACTGAAATGGTTGAGACTGACCCTGCTGCCACTGAAATGGTTGAGACTGACCCTGCTGCCACTGAAATAGCTGAGATCGCACCTTCAGCCACCCTGGAAATTGCTGAGCCAGCTGAGCAGGAGGTTCAGGCGTACGTTGCTGAGCGCACTGCCGAACCTGCTGTAGAAAACGTTGTGCAACCTTCCCGATCGGGGACGCATTTCCTTATAGCCGGCACTTTCAGAAACATCCGGAATGCAGTTGCACTAGGTGAAGAACTTGAAAAGGAGGGATACAGAAGTGAGATCATTGATTCGGGAACGGGCCTTTACTATCTTTCAGTCTTTTCTGCCACCAACTACAGGGAGACGCTTTTTATGCTGCGCCAGGTAAGGGCCTTTTCAAACATGGAAGATATCTGGATTTTCAGCAGCTGATCAGTTTATCTGACTACCGAGCCATTATGAATTTTATCTGCCGGGGATATGAAAACCAGTTTCCCTTCAGTGTCTTCGGCCATAAGTATCATGCCCTGTGATTCGATACCCCTGATCTTCCTGGGCTCCAGGTTTACAAGTATTGAAACCTGCATACCGGTTATCTTCGCGGGATCAAAATGTTCAGCTATGCCGGAAACCACTGTGCGGGTGTCAATGCCAGTATCAATTGACAGTTTCAGCAGCTTTTTGGTTTTAGCCACCTTTTCTGCGCTGAGGATAGTGCCAGTCCGTATGTCCATTGCAGAAAATTCTTCGTAGCTTATATTTCCTTTGACCGGAGGCAGGCTGTCTGTCACTTTTTCATTCTGTTTTCTGGTGGCCATAAGTTTGTTTATCTGTTTATCAATTTCTTCATCAGTTACCTTTTCAAACAGAAGTCCGCCCTTCCCAATCACATGCCCTGCAGGGATAAGGTCCGCTGTTCCTGCAAGCTCCCAGTCAATATCACCGGTATTGAGAAACCCTTTCAGTCTGGCTGCCGATCGGGGAAGAAAAGGCTCAGTTACCACACTAAGCGATGCGCATATCTGCAGGGAGATATTTAAAATAGTCTTAACCCTTTCGGGATTGTTTTTAAATATTATCCATGGCTCTGTATCGGCAAGGTACTTGTTTCCCAGTCGTGCGAGGGTCATCGCCTCCTTAAGGGCTTCCCTGAAGCGGAACTGCTCCATGCTGTTTTCGAGGTTTTTGCGTATGACAGGCATTTCAGCAAGCACCTTCCGGTCATAATCGTTCAGTTCTCCGCACCCAGGCACCTTACCTTGAAAATATTTGTGGGTGAGAACGATGGCGCGGTTTACAAAGTTTCCGTAAATGGCAACCAGCTCATTATTGTTACGTGCCTGAAAATCCTTCCAGGTAAAGTCATTGTCTTTGGTTTCGGGTGCATTGGCACATAACACATACCTGAGCACGTCCTCCCTGCCGGGGAAATCACCAAGGTATTCATGCAACCAGACTGCCCAGTTGCGTGAGGTGGATATTTTATCATTCTCAAGGTTAAGGAACTCATTTGCAGGTACATTGTCAGGCAGGATATAGCTCCCTTCAGCATTCAGAACAGAGGGGAATACTATGCAGTGGAACACTATATTGTCTTTTCCTATAAAATGGATCATGCGTGTATCACTGTCTTTCCAGTATTTTTCCCAATCTTCCGTAAGCTCTTTTGTTGCTGAAATATATCCTATCGGGGCATCAAACCATACGTATAGCACTTTGCCCTCTGCGTTTTCCACGGGTACGGGTACTCCCCAGTCCAGGTCACGGCTAACCGCCCTTGGCTGCAATCCGTGATCCAGCCAGGACTTGCATTGCCCGTAAACATTCGGTTTCCAGTGTTTTTTGCCCTCAAGTATCCAATTTTTCAAAAAGGGTTCGTATTTGTCCAGAGGCAGGAACCAGTGTCTGGTATCTTTCATAACGGGAGTTGATCCGCTTATTGTGGAGCGCGGATTGATAAGGTCGGTTGCGTTGAGTGAACTGCCGCACTTCTCGCACTGATCGCCGTAGGCATTCTCATTACCGCAGTGGGGACAGGTGCCCTGTATGTACCGGTCGGCCAGAAACTGCCCTGCCTCCTCATCAAAGTACTGGGGAGTGGTTTTTTCAATGAATTCACCTTTTTCATCAAGCTTCCTGAATATTTCAGAGGCGGTCTCATAGTGCAGGGCGTTTGATGTACGTGAATAGATGTCGAAACTGATTCCGAAGTCCTCAAATGCTTTTTTATTCATCTCATGGTAGCGGTCCACTATCTGCTGCGGAGTTATCCCTTCCTGCCTGGCCTTAAATGTTATAGGCACACCGTGTTCATCTGACCCGCATACATGGATCACGTCTCTTTTGCGAAGGCGAAGATAACGGGTGTATATATCGGACGGTACATATACTCCGGCCAGGTGGCCGATATGGATGGGGCCGTTGGCATATGGCAGTGCGGAGGTGATCAGGTATCTCTTAAATTTCTTCATTGGTTGATTCTGGTCTGTTCGTACTGATTTCAAATTCGGGTAATCTCCCTTTACGGGGCAAAGCTTCCTTGATATTTTGCATCTGGGAAACATTTTTGCTTACCCGGCGGCACAAAAATAACTTTTTTAGAGATAGAGCGCAAGCGGGAGTTTCAATAATTCAGTAAGAGCTTTTGATGTTGATTTTCACCTGGCAACAGTCCGAAATGGTCACTTCCGCCGAAGTTTGGTTAATATACATGAATCGTATTAACTTTGCCTAAGAATCAGTATCTGATGATCTATCCTGACAAATTTGAAGATAAGACAGGTTTCTCCGCCATACGACTGATGCTGGCGGAGTTATGTATGTGCAGCCTGGGGCGGCAGCATGTTGATAATATCACATTTCTTTCCGGTTTTGATGAAATTGAACTGAGGTTACAGCAGACAGATGAGTTCAGGCGGATACTGCTTTTCGGGGATGAGTTTCCTGCAGGACACATCACTGATGCCACAAACTGGCTTAAGAAGCTGCGTTTAGAAGGTACTTTTATTGAGCTTGACCAGCTTTTTGAACTGAAGCGTTCTCTCTATACAGCACGCGGGATAATGAACTATTTCAGGGGGAAGAACGCAGATAATTACCCTTCCCTGACCTTACTGTCCGGCACTGCTTCGGTTCCCGCCTTTGTGAGGGACAGGCTCACGGCCCTTCTCACAAAAGAAGGGAAGATGAAAGATAATGCTTCGCCGGAGCTTCAGTCACTGCGACGTGAAATAAGTATGAAACACGGGGCCGTATCAAAGAGGATACAGGCAATAATGAAGAGTGCTCAGAGTGCGGGCTTTGCTGATCCGGATGCAGGTGTAACGGTACGTGACGGGCGGCTTGTAATCCCGGTGAATGCCTCTCTTAAACGGAAAATAAAAGGATTCATTCATGATGAGTCGGCCAGCGGAAAGACTGCTTTTGTCGAGCCGGCAGAGGTGGTGGAGCTTAATAACGAGATCAGGGAGCTGGAGTATGCCGAGAGGAGGGAGCAAATCAGGATCCTAAGGGAGTTTGCTGATCTGCTCAGGCCTTACCTTGATGAGCTTAATAAGGTTTTCCGTCTTTTGGGGCAGATAGATTTCATAAGGGCCAAGGCGATGCTTGCCGTAAAGTTGGGCGCCATCAGACCGGTCCTAAGGGACAAACCCGTCCTGCAATGGAAAGATGCGCTTCATCCATTGCTCTGGCTCAGTCTGAAAAAGGAGAGGCGCAAGACCGTTCCCCTTGATATAGAAATGGATGATGAGAACAGGATACTGCTTATCAGCGGTCCCAATGCAGGAGGTAAGTCGGTCTGCCTGCAGACGATCGGACTGCTTCAGTATATGCTGCAGTGCGGTTTGCTGGTTCCCATGTCAGAAAATTCAGAGGCAGGTATATTCCAGGGCATATTCATTGACATTGGTGATGAACAATCTATCGAAAATGACCTCAGCACCTACAGCTCACATCTGCTGAACATGAAATTCTTTATACGCCACAGCAATCCCCAATCTCTTATTCTGATAGATGAGTTCGGTGCAGGTACAGAACCGATGCTGGGGGGCGCCATAGCAGAGTCAATCCTGGAACAGCTCAATGCAAACCGCACCTGGGGGGTTATAACCACCCATTATACCAATCTGAAACATTTTGCCGCTTCGGCACAAGGGATCATGAATGGTGCAATGATTTACGATACGGGAAATATGGAGCCCCTTTTCCGCCTTGAAACAGGAAAGCCCGGCAGCTCATTTGCCTTCGAGATAGCACGCAAGATTGGTCTGCCGGAGGATATACTGCAATCGGCTGCTTCAAAAGCAGGCGAGGGCCACATTGAGTTTGACAGGCACCTGAAGGAGATTATCCGCGATAAGCATTACTGGGACCGCAAAAGGAAAAACATAAGGCAGGTAGAAAAAAAGCTGGAGCAGAATCTGGAAAGGTACACCTCTGAGCTGTCGCAGGCTGAAAAGGAGCGGAAAAAGATTATTGCGCAGGCAAAGGAGGAGGCGCACAAGCTTCTTGAGGGGGTGAACAAAAGGATTGAGAACACTATCAGTGAGATAAGGGAGGCCCAGGCTGAAAAGGAACGGACCAGGGAAGCCCGTAAACAGTTTGAGGTGTTCAGGGATGAGATTGAGTCGGCCGATACGGCCGGGCAGGGACAGGATTTTGAAAAAAAGATTGAGCGGCTGAGGGCGAAACAGGAGAGGCTCAGAAGGAAAAAAAGTAAGAGAAGGGAAGATGATGCCGCTTCCGCGGAAAGGAAGGAGGCCTTGCAGGAGGAGGACACCATTATCAGGAAGGGCGACATGGTGCGGCTTTACGGGCGTGATTTAGTTGGGGAGGTGCTTGATGTGCGGGGCAAAAGCATAATGGTAGCCTTTGGAAATATGGTCACCACGGTGAGTGAGAGCAGGCTTGAGAAGCTGAGTCGCAGTGAGGCAAAAAAAATGGAAAAGAGACAGGCTGGTACCGGCAGTGTATCCGGATTTAATCTTAGAGATAAGAAGTTGCATTTCAAAGCAGAAAGAGATGTCAGGGGAATGCGTGGAGATGAAGCGATGGATGTGATCAGCCATTTCATTGATGATGCCCTTATGGTGGGAGCAAGGCAGGTCAAAATACTGCACGGCAAGGGTAACGGCATACTGAGGCAGATCATCAGGGACTACCTTGCTACAGTACCGCCTGTGAAAACCTTTCGTGATGAACACATAGAGTCAGGGGGGGCAGGCATTACGGTGGTGGAGCTGGGCAACTGAGCTGAAATATTTTCTGGCGGCACTTTCCCGGAATAAATTGTATTAGAAGAAAAACTATTAGATTTGCCCGGCAAAAAATGACTTATAATTGAAAAGATATTCAGCATTTAATGGGTATTTACTAATTGCGCTGGCAGTGCTGCTTTTAAAGCCGTGCACTGTTTATTCCCAGCCTGCTGCAACAGTAACCCGTACCAGCCAGGCTCCGGTAATTGACGGAGTTTTATCTGATGATGTATGGGGTAAGGCTGTTCCTGTTACTGAGTTTGTGCAGAGAGAACCTGACAATGGCGCACCTGCTACCCAGCCGACGGAGATTTATCTGCTGTATGACGATAATTACCTTTATATAGGGATAAGGTGTTATGATGAACCCGGCAAGGTTATTGGCCGGGAGATGGCCAGAGATGCCAACCTGGGGAATGATGACAGGGTCCAGATCATACTGGACACCCATCTTGACGGCAGGAATGCATACTGGTTCCAGATCGGCCCCCGAGGGTCCATTGGTGAAGCTGTTATAAGCTCCAATGGTCAGGGGTTTAACAGGGAGTGGCAGGGTTTATGGGATGGCAGGGCGTCAATACAGCCACACGGATGGGAAGCTGAGATAGCCCTGCCTTTCAAAACCCTGAATTTTACCGAGGGGCAGTCCACGTGGGGAGTTAAATTTATAAGGTACATACGCCGTAACCTTGAGGCTGTCTACTGGCCTTCTGCAAATATTAACAACCACAGGTTTCAGGTCTCTGATGCAGGGTTGCTGCACGGACTCGAGGGAATAAGCCAGGGCGTGGGACTGGATATCAATACCTGGGGCCTTGGTGGTCATGACAGACCAGGAACCTCTGACAGCCCTTATATTGGTGATGGCGGCGCTGATATATTTTACCAGGTAACTCCGGGATTAAGGGGGGTTCTTACTCTTAATACAGATTTTGCTGAGACAGAGGCAGATACTCGTCAGATAAACCTGACCCGCTTCAGCCTGCATTTTCCTGAAAAACGGGACTTTTTCCTTGACGGAGCCAATTATTTCAACTTTGGAATTGGGGGTGATCGGGATAATTTTTATTCACAAAGACTTATACCATTTTTCACCAGAAGGATCGGTCTTGACACAGACGGGAGGCAGTTGCCGATATATGCAGGTGGAAGGTTTACCGGCCAGGTGGGTGACTGGAACATTGGACTGGTGAATATATTCCAGGAGAGGCAGTTTGATGACAATAATTTTACTGCGATGAGGGTTTCAAGGAATCTTGGCAGGCAGTCATCAGCGGGAATGATCGCAACCCTTGGAAATGCAACCACAGCCGGCAGCAATGCCTTATATGGTTTTGATACCCGGATTGCCACTTCAACCCTCGGCGGGGACAAGAACCTGGCATTTACAGCCTACGGACTGCAGTCCCTGACAGAACATGGAGGTAGCAGCCGGTCGGTTGACAATGCATTCGGTGCGGAACTGAATTTTCCAAACGACCTGTTCTTTGGCAGGGCCGGTTTTCTGCAGATTGATGAGGATTTTAAAGCCGGTGTGGGTTTTGTGCCGCGTAGAGGGATAAGGGAGTATTACGTTTCTGCCGGTGTCGGACCGCGACCCGGAAAATACGGGATCCTTCAGGTAAGATCGAAGGCTGATCTTGACCATATTTCCGGTCTTGACGGACTGTTGCAGACAAGGGAGTTTAAGATAACTCCCCTGGAGGTGCGCTTTATATCCGGAGAAGAACTTGAATCAGAGGTCATATTCTTTCATGAGAGCCTGTCTGAGGATTTCAACCTGCTGGGAGAGATCTTGATACCGGCGGGAAAATATGATTTCACCACTGTTGCAGTGGGCATTGGATCTGCAAAACAGAGAAATCTGTGGGCAACATTTGCTTATGAGAGGGGAGGATTCTACAATGGCAACAGGAATACTTATGAATTAACTGCCGGATGGCAGGCTTTTGTCCACCTGTTTCTTGGTGCCGAAGCCGAATTGAGTTACTTGTCCTTCCCCGAAAGGGATTTGGAGGTAGGTATCTACAGAGGCATTATAAACATCCTTTTCAGTCCCCAGATCAACATGTTCACCTTCATTCAGTATGATGATGTATCTGAGGCTATGGGCTGGCAGTCCCGCTTCCGATGGATCTTAAGACCCGGCAGGGAAATACTTGTGGCATGGAATTCGAGCATAACCGATCCGATGGACAGGTTTGCCGTTTCGGAAAGTTCTCTCAGGTTCAAGCTTAAGTATAATATAAGGTTTTAACTTTTTGTAATGTAATGATTAAACTTGCCCTTCTTTCGCCCGTGGCATGGAGAACACCTCCGAGGCACTACGGTCCCTGGGAACAGGTTGCGTATAACATTGCCCGGGGTGTGGCAGCGCTGGGTGTGGATGTAACGCTTTATGCAACAGGTGACTCCGACAGCCCCGGAAAGCTTGAATCCATAATTGAGAGAGGCTACGAGGAGGACAGCGCAGCCGATGCCAAGGTGGCTGAGTGCATGCATATATCCTATCTGATGGAGAGTGCCGGGGAGTATGACCTGATACACAACAATTTTGATTTTCTCCCACTTACATGGTCACGTCTGGTTGATACGCCCATGGTGACAACCATACATGGTTTTTCGTCGCCCCGTATCCTCCCTGTCTACCAGAGGTACAATGACCGGTGTCATTACGTTTCAATCAGCAACTCCGACCGCAGTCCCCTGCTCCGTTACATTGCCACAGTCTATAACGGCCTGGATCCTGCCCTGTTCACGCTGAGGGAGGATCATGATGATTACCTGCTTTACCTGGGCCGCATACATCATGACAAGGGGGCATATGAAGCCATCAGGATTGCACAAATATCCGGCAGGCGGCTGCTGATTGCCGGGATTGTGCAGGACCGGGACTATTTCAGTGAAAAGGTGGAACCTTACCTTGATGGTGAACAGATCATTTTTCTGGGGAGCGTGGGACCTGAGAAAAGGGATGAGCTGCTCGGGGGAGCATTTGCCCTGCTTCACCCGGTCAATTTTGATGAGCCTTTCGGACTCAGCGTTGCCGAGGCGATGTTTTGCGGGACACCTGTGCTGGCCTTTAACCGGGGCTCCATGCCTGAGCTTATAGAAGACGGGAAGACCGGCTTTCTGGCAGGCACTGTGGATGAGGCAGCAGAGCTGCTGGCGCAGGTTCCCTCAATAGATCGCCGTTATTGCCGGGAGCATGCTGAAAATAATTTCAGCTTTGAAAAGATGGCAGCAGATTACCTTGAGGTTTACAGAAAGATACTGGGATACTGACCCCGGAGGATCATATTTGTCATTGCCAGCGGTAACAATCCTCATTGCCGGTTATAAAACTCGTCATTGCCTGCGATAAAACTCGTCAGTTCCGGCGATACATTATCTGTTTTTTCAAGGACCCGGGCTTCACGACTTCAGCTCTCTCAGAAGGTCATCAAGGTTGACCGACGCGAATCCCGCACCCGTATCCGAAAGTCCGTAGGGTATGATAAGCTCATTGTTGTGAACCATGGCACCGCAGGAATATACCACGTTGGGTACGTAGCCCTCCCGCTCCTCTGCATTGGCCACCAGAAGGGGCTCTTTCAGCCGGCCGATCACCTTTGTCGGGTCATCCAGGTCCAGCAGGCTTATGCTCAGGCAATACTGGCGGACCGGCCCGACCGCGTGGGTAAGGACCAGCCATCCTTCGGAGGTCTCTATCGGTGAGCCGCAGTTACCGATCTGTACGAATTCCCAGAAATAGTTTGGTGCCTGGAGCATTACCGGTGAATTCCACAGGTTGATCTTATCTGAGAAACCTATAAATGAGTTTATACCATCTATTCTTGAGAGCATGGCATATTTACCTTTTACCTTACGGGGAAACAGCGCCAGGTTTTTATTCTGTGCACCATGTCCGTGCAACGGTTTGATGGTAAAGTGGTAGAAGTCCCTTGTCTGGATCAGCTTTGGCAATATTGTGTTACCGTCGTAGGCGGTATAGGTGGCGTAATAATCGGTTTCCCCGTTATCTTCGGTGAATTTGACAAAACGTGCATCTTCTATGCCTTTTCTTTCAGTAAACGAGACCGGGAAAATAACTCTTTCCGATATATCGGTGTCTCTCGAGAATCTGACTTCATAATGTGAATCCGCAAGCCAGACGATCTCTTCAATTGCCTGCTGCTTTTCGGCGGACAGGTTGTTTTC